>CALBSY010000379.1 GCA_937967725.1 uncultured Alphaproteobacteria bacterium
GTGGCGGGCGCTGCCCGCCGTCGCCTTTCCCTGCGCGGGAGCCGCGATTCAGGCCGAAACCTTCCGCGCCGCCTGACGGTTGCATTGGCCGCCGCGCGCCTTGCGCGTCTAACATCGCCGCCAAAGAACAGACGGGAGGCAGCGATGCACGGGCTCATGCAGGATTGGCCGCTGACGGTTGATCGGATACTCGATCACGCCAACGCCAGTTTTCCGCGCCGCGAGGTGGTGACGCGCAGCATTGAGGGCCCGATCGCGCGCTCGAACTACGGCAATATCTGGCGCCGGGCCAAGCAGGTGACGAACGCGCTTAAGGAGCGCGGCGTAAAGCTGGGCGACCGGGTGGCGACACTGGCCTGGAACACCGAGCGGCACATGGAGGTCTGGTACGGCGCCATGGGCATGGGCGCGGTGCTGCATACTGTGAACCCACGTCTGTTTCCCGATCAGATCGCATGGATCATCAATCACGCCGAAGACAAGATCCTGTTCTTCGACACAACGTTCCTGCCGATTGTCGAGAAAATCGCGCCGCAACTGAAGACGGTTCAGGCGTATGTCGTGCTGACGGACCGCGACAACCTGCCAAAATCACAGGGGCTGCAACTCGTCGCGTACGAGGACTTCATCCACGGCCACGCGCAGGAAGCGCAATGGGGCGGCTTCGACGAACAGACGGCGTGCGGGCTCTGTTACACCTCGGGCACAACCGGCGATCCCAAAGGCGTACTCTATTCGCATCGTTCCAACGTCATCCACGCCATGGCCGCCAACCAGACCGACTGCTTCGGCGCCGGCGCCAACGACGTCGTGCTGCCGGTGGTGCCGATGTTCCACGCCAACGCGTGGGCGATCGCGTTCGTCGCGCCGATGTGTGGGGCGAAGCTGGTCATGCCGGGCGCCAAGCTCGATGGCGCGAGCATTTATGAGCTGCTTGAGACCGAGAAAGTGACATTCACGGCGGCGGTGCCGACGGTTTGGCAAATGCTGTTGGGGTATCTGCGCGAGACCAGGCAGAAACCGACGACGCTGAAACGCGTTGCTATCGGCGGTTCGGCTATTCCCGAGAGCGTGCTGCGCGCGTTCGAGGAGGATTACGGCGTTGAGGTCATTCACGCCTGGGGCATGACCGAGATGAGCCCGATCGGCACTATCGGCAAGCTGCTGCCCGATCACTATCAGCAGGATCACGAGGCGCAGATTAAGACCAAGATGAAGCAGGGCCGCGCGCTGTTCACGGTCGACATGAAGATCGTTGACGACGAAGGCCGCGAACTGCCGCATGACGGCAAGACGTTTGGCCGATTGCTCGTGCGCGGGCCGGCGGTGTCGCGCGCTTATTTCAAGAACGCTGGCGCACGCAACGACAAGGGCGAGTGCCTGGAGCAATGCGGCTATTTCGACACCGGCGATGTCGCGACGCTCGATTCCCTGGGCGTGATGCAGATCACCGACCGGGCCAAGGACGTGATCAAGTCTGGCGGTGAATGGATCAGCTCGATCGATGTCGAGAACATCGCCATGGGCCACCCCGAGGTGGCGTGCGCGGCGGTGATCGGTGTGGCGCACCCGAAATGGGACGAGCGGCCGCTGCTGATCGTCGAGCCGAAGCCGGGCGCCGCGCCAACCAAGGAATCGGTGCTGCAGCATCTCGAAGGCAAGATCGCCAAATGGTGGACGCCCGACGATGTCGTCACCGTCGAGAAGATTCCGCTGGGCGCCACCGGCAAGATCAACAAACTGGCGCTGCGCGAGCAGTTCAAGGACTACAAACTACCGAGCGCGCAGGCGGCAGAATAGCGCGCCGCTTGGGGGGAGGGTGATGGAAGCGTTTCGCGACTGGTGGGTGCGGGCGGCGCTGGCCGTGTCGCTGCTTGTGCCGGTGTACTTTCTCGTAGCCGCGCTGGGCACCAAGTTCGGTTTGTTCGACTGGACCGTCGGCTTCGTCCAAATGACTTTCATGTGGGGCGTGCGCGTATTGCTGGCCTCGGCCGGTCTGGCGCTGCTCGCCATGCTGCTGGCGTTGTTCGTTTCGCCGCGCCGGGGCGTCATCACGGCGCTGATTGCTCTGATCATCCCGCTGATTGGCGTGGGCTACGGCATGTACGTTCGGAGCGCGGCCGCGGACATACCGGCGATCCATGACATCTCCACCGATCTCGATAATCCGCCGGCGTTCTCGGAGAGCGTGGTGCGCGCGCGCGCGGCCGTGCCGCAGAGCAACCACCTCGATTTGTTGAACAAGCGCACGCAAGAGGGCCGCGCCTTCACCGATCTGCAGCGTCAGCACTATCCGGATATTGAGCCTGTGATCACCGGGCTTGAGCCTTCGCGCACATTCGATATCGCGCTCGACCTGGCGCGCGACGAAGGCTGGACCGTGACCGGCGCCAATGCCGACACAGGCGACATCGAAGCCAACGCCGAGACATTCTGGTTCGGCTTCACCGACGACATCGCGATCCGCGTGCGGCCGGAGGGAACCGGTTCGCGGGTCGATATGCGTTCTGTCAGCCGCGTCGGACGTTCCGATCTGGGCGCCAATGCCGGGCGCATGCGGCCCTATCTGGAAGAGCTCCGCGCCCGCTTGGAAACCGCGTCGCAACCCTGAGGGAACTGGGCGGCGGGGACGACGTTCTTCGCGCGACCGAGCGAGAGGCGCTACCCCACTACAACCCCCTCGGGCGCTAGGTCGACGCCATGAAGCGGCCCCGAACCCACCGTCGGGGCCGCTTTGCTGCGTGGCGGGCCTAGGCTGCGCGCTTGAGCCAGTATTCGGTGTCGACGCAGGCGGGCCCTTCGCAGCCGACGCGCCCTAGTTCGACCAGCCGGATCATGTGCGCCAGGACCGAGTGGCACGCCGCCGGATGCAAGCGCTTGTCCACATCGGCGTAGATGACCGCGACCATGTCCTTGATCAGGCGCTTGCCTGTCGCGAGTTGCTCCAGCACTTGCGCTTCGCGCTCAAGACGGTGAGCGTTCCACGCGCGCACGGAGGGTCGCTCCTGGCGGATGGGCGGGCCGTGCGGGAGCCCCATCGTAGCGAGTGTCCGTTCGCGCACTTTCTCAAGTCTGTTGAGATAGTCGGTCATGTCGCCATCGGGCGGGCCGATCACGGTTGTCGACCACCCCATGATGTGATCGCCCGGGAAGAGCGCATTCTCTTCGATCAGCGCGTAGGCGGTATGGTTGGCGGTGTGGCCGGGCGTGGCGATAGCTTCGATGGTCCAGCCCGGACCGTTGAAGCGTTGGCCATCCTGCACGTTCATGTCAGGCCGGAAGGCGTGATCGTCGGCGGCTTCGAGTCGCAAGTCGTCGCACTCGCTCGGCTTCGGCGGGATGGTGCTGGCGTACACTTTGGCGCCGGTGCGCTGAGCCAGCGGATGCGCGGCTGGGCTGTGATCGATGTGCTGGTGAGTGACGAAGATGTGGGTGACGCGCTCGCCCTCAAGCGCGCGCATCAGCACGTCGAGATGCGACGGCGTATCCGGCCCCGGATCGATCACCGCGACGTCGCCATGGCCGACGATGTAGACGCCGGTGCCTTTGTAGGTGAATGGGCCAGGATTGTTGGCGACAACGCGGCGGATCAGCGGGCTCACCTGCTGTGGCGCGCCGTACTCGAATTCCATCTCGCGCACGAACGGGATTTTTGACGCCATGGTCGGGCCCTAGCCGGCGCCTCGCGCGAAATCGCGGAAGGCCTTGGCCAGCATCCGCGTCGCAACCAGCTTATCGGGCAGGTTCAACGTGATGGGCGGGCCCATGTCGGTTTTGTTGGCGTCCACGATATAGAGGCGTCCGTCGGCCCGATCGCGCAGCACGTCAACACCACCCCAATCCAAGCCGATCTCGCGCGTGAAGGCGCTGATCTGTTCTATCTCCGATGCGCTGAACACCTGCTCAGGCGCGCGCAGCTCCACATCCGTATTCGTGTTCTGAAAGCGCTTGGTTACGGGGCGGCGCTTGATAAACACGCACACCGGCTTGCCGCCGACGGTGCAGGTGCGCAAATCTTCGACCAAGTTTGGGTCGGCGCCGCGATTGTCGATTACGCGCTGATAAACGCGTCCAGGGATGGGCGTGGTCGGGCATTGCACGATACGGCCGTCATGGGCGGCGTTGATCTCGGATTTTTCAACCGCTGCTCCAGCATGCGTGTGCGGATCGACAGCGAGGGGCGCGCCGAAGGCGGCGGCGCAGGCGCGCGCCACATTGGTCTTGGAGACGTCGCGGCAACCGTAATTGATCAGCTTGGCGCCGGGCTTGAGCCGCATTGGCGGATCGTTGGGGCTGTACGTGGCGTCCTCGAAATGCATCACCACGTCAGCTTGCGTCGCGTCCTTGGCCAGCCTTGCGCCCGCGGCGCGCGCGACAGCCCAAATCAAGTACCAGGGCCGGGCGCGCTCGGGGGTGAAGGCGATGGTGAAGCCGGGCGACGCCGGTTCGATCCCCTGTGCGGCGAAGAAGTAGCTGAACCAAGCGGCGACCTGACTCAGCACTGATGGTGAATAGGGCACGTGCGCGCCGGTCTTGCGCACCTTGAGGCCGGTGAGCCCGAACTCGAAGTCCTTGAGCCAAACCGAGCCGGAGGTCTGGAATACGCGTGGGGTGGCGTCCGTCATGAGAGTCTCAGACACTCCGCGGCCCGGCGCTTGCTTCGAGCGCACGCATGAGCGCCGCCCTGACCGCCGTCCTGTTCGCGTTGGATCGCGTGCGCACCGTGCTGCTCGCCTTGTCTCTTATTGTCCTGCTGAAGACCGCTTGGATCCTGCTGGCCGGCTAAGCCCTTGGCGCCAGCGTTTCGAGCGCCCCCCGCGCCCCTTCTAAGTCGTACCCCGCCTTGGCCGCCAATGCGATTATTTCATCAGGGCGCTTTGTCCCAGAGAGAGCCTGGGCCAGCGCCCAGGCCCTAATCGAGCGGGTTCCGGTCCGGCAATAGGCTCATACAGGGCCCTGAGCCTGCTCCAGCAACAGCGCGGTCTCCGCAACGACGCCCGGCGGCGTCTGGCCTGCGTAAGGCAGGCTGCGGAAGTGCAACCCCGCCGCGTCCGCCGCCGCCTTGATTTCGGCGCCGGAAGGCTGGCCCGGCGCCTCCTGATCCGGCCGATTGTTGACGATCATGGTAAAGCCTTGCGCCGCAGCGGCCGCGACATCCGTCGCGTCGATCTGGCCAGCCACAGCAAAGTCAGGAGTAATGCGGCGGAACTCTGTCATCACATGGACACGTTGACACGGCTTGCCGAGGAAGCAAGGTTCGCGCGCCGCGAAAGCCGCTTCGGCGTAACTAGGACGTAGGGATGCTCGCACAAGCCGTTCGGCGACTTGTCGTCGCGATCCCCACGCTGCTCGCCATCATCGCCGCCGCCTTCGTGCTGATGCACCTGGCGCCGGGCGGACCATTCACGAAAGAGCGGCAGATGCCGCCCGAGATCGAGCGGCGGTTGCTGGCCGAGTACAATCTCGACCTGCCGATCCATGAACAGCTCGGCCATTACATCGCCGGCTTGGCGCGCGGCGATCTCGGCCCGTCGATGACCTATAAGGACAAGAACGTCGTCGACATTATCGCCGAAGGCGCGCCCACCAGCTTGGTGCTGGGCATCGGCGCCATGCTGTTTGCGCTCTTCGTGGGCGGCTCGCTCGGTGTGATGGCGGCGCTCAGGCAAAACAAGGCGCAGGACTACGCGGTGATGGCGATCGCCATTGCGGGCGTGTGTTTGCCTCCTCTTGTGGTAGGGCCAATCCTGCAACTCTATTTCGGCGTCGAGTGGCGCTTGCTGCCGACGCAGGGGCTGTTCCGCGACGAGTTCGGCCTGCGCTACCTCATCCTTCCGATCCTGACTTTGGCGTTGCCGCTGACGGCGATTGTCTCGCGTCTGATGCGCGCCAGCATGATCGAAGCCATGCGCTCCAACGCCATCCGCACGGCGCGCGCCAAGGGCCTGCCGGAAATGCAGGTGATTTTACGCCACGCGCTGCCGATCGCACTGTTGCCGATCATCTCATATGTCGGCCCCGCGCTGGCGGGTGTGATGGCCGGCTCGTTCGTCGTGGAGACGGTGTTCGGTCTGCCCGGCATCGGCAAGCAATTCGTGCTGGCGGCGCAGCAGCGCGACTACACGCTCGTGATGGGCGTGGTGCTGGTCTACTCGTTCCTCATCATCGTTCTGAACCTCGCCGCGGACTTGATGTACCGCGTGCTTGATCCGCGGGCGCGCACGGCATGACCGATATTTTCATCGAAGAACCCGCACTGCCCGCAGGCGTCAAAGGCCGTTCGCTCTGGGAAGACGCGCGCCGGCGCCTGATGCGCAATCCAGCCGCGGTGACGAGCGCCTATGTCGTCGCCATTCTGGTGTTGGTCGCCGTGTTCGGACCGTTCCTGTGGGTGCACCCCTACGACGAAATTTTCCGTGATCGTGTCGCCATCGCGCCGACCTTCGAGAACATGCACTTGCTTGGCACCGATACCGAGGGCCGCGACATGGTCGCGCGGCTGATTTTCGGACTGGGCATTTCGCTGCTGGTCGGTCTCGCTGCGACGCTGGTGGCGCTCACGATCGGCGTAGCGTGGGGCGCGATCGCCGGGTTCTTCGGCGGCTGGCTTGACGACCTGATGATGCGCATCGTCGACGTGCTCTACGCCATCCCGTTTATCTTCTTCGTTATCGTGCTGATGACCGTCGTGCAGTTCGACAGCCCGGTCATGAACTTGATGTTGATCTTCATGGCGATCGGCGCGGTCGAGTGGCTAACCATGGCGCGCATCGTACGCGGCCAGACCATCGCGCTACGGCACAAGGAATTCGTGGAGGCCGCGCGGGCGTCCGGAGCCCGGCCGCTGGAGATCGTATACCGTCACATCGTGCCGAACGTTCTGGGGCCGGTGGTCATCTTCGCTACGCTCAATATCCCGGTCATTATCCTGGCCGAGAGTTTTCTGTCCTTCATCGGGCTCGGCGTGCAGGAACCGCTTACCTCGCTCGGGCGGCTGATTTCCGACGGCGCCCGGCAGATGATTATCGCGCCTTGGATGCTGATTAGCCCGGCCGCGCTGATGCTGATCACGCTCTTGGCGCTGAATTTCCTCGGCGACGGTTTGCGCGATGCGCTCGATCCTAAGGAACGCTAAAGGCTGTCCGTCGCATGGTTAGGCTCAATCACAGGCTCGGGGCTCCCGCCGGGGCAGCCATAGCTCTAGATTGAACAGACTAAGCCGGAGATCGCCGATGCCGATTTGGACCGACCGTAGACGATTGCTAGCCGGAGCGGGGGGATTGGGCGCCGCCGCATCGCTCGGCGCATGCGCCAATGCAACGGTCGTCGGCTTCGACAAGGCGCGCAAGTCGCTCGACATCGCTAATTCGGGCGAGCCGCTGTCGCTCGATCCGCACAAAGCCTCCGGGGTCTGGGAAAACAACATCATCGGCAACATGTTCATCGGCCTCACCACCGAGGACCCGCAATCGCGTCCCGTGCCCGGGATGGCGGAGCGTTGGGAGACCAGCGAAGACGGCCTGATCTGGACCTTCTACCTGCGCCGCGCGCAATGGTCGGACGGCGAGGCGTGTGATGCGCATGACTTCGAATTCGCGCTGAAGCGGATACTCGATCCGAACACGTTGGCGGAGTACGCGGCGATTCTCTATCCGCTGAAGAACGCCGAAGCGATCAACAGCGGCGAGATGGATCCGCAGCAGCTCGGCGTGCGGGCGCTGGACGATCTGACGCTCGAGATCGAACTGGAGCACCCCGCGCCGTATCTACCGCAACTGCTGAAGCACTACACGGCAAATCCGATTCCGAAGCACATCTACGAAGCGCACGGCAACGACTGGGTGAAGCCGGAAAACATCGCGGTCAACGGACCGTTCAAGTTGGTGCGCTGGTGGTCGAACTACATCGTTCACCTGGAGCGCAATCCGGGCTTCTTTGACGCCGACAACGTCGTGCTTGAGCATCTCTATTACTATCCGTCCAACGATGTGAACGCTTCGGCGCGTAAGGTGATGGCGGGTGAATCCGGTTGGGCGACACGTTTTCCGTCAAACCAGGTGGACGAGCTGCGCCGCGTGCTGCCGGGCTTCGTGCGCGTCGCACCCTATCTCACTTGCAACTACTTCTCCTTCAACATGACGCGGCCGCCGTTCGATGACATGCGCGTGCGCCAAGCGCTGGCGATGGCGTACGATCGGGATTTCGTCTGTTCGCAGATCTACCGCACCGGCGAGACGCCGGCCTATTCGTTCGTGCCGCCCGGTATTGCCGATTATCCCAGCACCGCGCGCTATCCGTGGGCGGACCGTCCGTTGGCGGAACGCAAGCAGGAGGCCGAACGGTTGTTGCGCGCGGCCGGATATGGC
>CALBSY010000380.1 GCA_937967725.1 uncultured Alphaproteobacteria bacterium
TGCGCGGCGCGCGCGGCGTCGCGGCTGGTGAAGCTCATCTTGCCCCAGGCGTCGATGATCGGGCGTGCGTCGAACTTGGTGATGTCGATGTGCTCGACCGGGGAGGAGAGCAGTTCCGCCTTGCGGTTGGAGTCGATTTTCTCGGCCACGGGAGGTGCTCCTATGGGCGGCGTCGGTATGCAACCAACCGCGCGGACGCTCCGCCGACGCGCGATCGCGGCGTCAGATAGGGCAAACGCAGCGGAATGCAAGCGTTTCCGCGTCTCAGCCGCCCAGCATCGCGTAAGCGCGCACCGGGAACGTGCCCATGCCGACGATCGGCGCCGGCGCGGCGTGAAATTTGAAACCGTGCGGCGGCAGGTCCGTGAGCCGCGTCATGTGCTCGCCGATCGGAATGTTGGCGCCGAGCAGGATGGTGTGCACCGGGCGGCGCTTGGTGCGGGTGTCGTCGATATTGTGCGAGTCGATGCCGACAAAGGCCGCGCCAGCGTCAGCGAGGCGCCGCGCCGCCGCTGGGGTGAGAAACGGATGATCGCTGAAATAGGCCGGCGTACGCCAGTGGCGATCCCATCCTGTTGCGATGAGCACGGCTTTGCCGGCGACATCGAATCCGTCGAAATCCGCAACGTCAACGGCAAGGCCGCGCTCGGACGGGTGCGAAACGACAACGCCATCGAGATCGGCCAGCGACGCTAACGGCAACCTGGCGAGATCGCAGCCGTCGGCATAACGATGAAAAGGCGCATCCACATACGTGCCGGTGTTGGCGACCATATCGATACGCCCGATCTGAAACGTCGAGCCGTCTTCATAGTTCGCCGCCGAGCCTTCACGCGTCCAATAGTCGCAGATCGCCGGACCAGGCAGCCCCTTGCAGGTCTCCATTCCGTGTTCGATCGGGTGGCTGAGATCGATGAAGCGCGTCGTCATGGCGCAACCCTAGCAGGGGCGGGCGCGACGCGTCGCCAGCGTTGACGCTCGGCGCGATGGAGCTAGCTCACCGACATGAGCGCTTGGTGGTTTTGGCTGGTGCGGTTCTCGCGTCGCTTGCTGGTGCGTGCGTCGCTTTACGGCTTGTTCGGCGTGGCGGCAGCGCTGGCGGCGGTTTGGTTCGCGCCGCTTGTGCCGGAGGAAATGTCGGAACGTCTGGGCGGCGAGGCCGTCGAAGGCATCCTGACCGCGCTTGCATCAAGTCTGCTTGCGGTCACGACTTTCTCACTCAGCGCCATGGTCGTCGCTTACACCGCTGCGTCCGCGCAGATGACGCCCCGCGCGGCGTCCTACGTGACGAGCGATCGCGCCACGCAAGGCGCACTGGCGACTTTCGTTGGGGCCTTCCTGTTCACCATCGTCGCCTTGGTGGCGCTCGGCGCCAATTATTACGGCGCGCAGGGGCGGACGATCCTGTTCCTGGCCACCTTGATCATGGTCGGCCTCGTCGCCGTGCGCCTGATTGCCTGGATCGATCGCGTTGCGCGGTTGGCGCAGCACGGCCACATCCTCTCGCAGATCGAAGACTCGGCGCGCTCCGCCTTACGCGCCCGCCGGGCGCGGCCGCATCTCGGCGGCACGCCGCTGGAGGCGCCGCGGCAAGGCGTGGAGGTCGCGGCGCGCAAGAGCGGCTATATCGCCAATATCGATCCAGAAAAGCTGCAGCACGCCGCCGAGAAGATGAACGCCGACATCGACGTTCTGGTGCTGCCCGGAGAAAGTGTCGTGCGCGGGGGCCCGCTCGCCATCGTTGTCGGCGCCGGCCCGAGCGACGATGATTATGAAAAAATGTGTGACGCCTTCGCGATCAGTCCGGCGCGCACGATCGAACAGGATCCGCTCTACGCCATGCAGATACTGACCGAGGTGGCGGGGCGCGCACTGTCGCCCGGGATCAACGATCCGGGCACGGCGGTGCTTGTCGCTGATTGCGCTTATCGCGTGTTGGAAGAATGGGTCAGCGAAGCCGATGACCAGGAGGATGCTTGCGAATTCGACCGGCTGCGCGCACGCGACCTCGATGGTGGCGCGCTGATCGCGCAATCGCTCGGCGAGATCGGCCGTTATGGCGCCGGCGACGTCACCGTGGCGACGCGCGTGCAGCAGGCGCTCACCGCGCTTGCCGCGCATTGCGATGGCGCGTTGGCGCAAGGCGCGCGGGCGCAAACCGCCATCGCGCTGAAGCGCGCGGAGGCAGCGCTCGCGTTCGAGCCGGATGTGGAGCGCGTGCGCGCCGCGGCGCTGCGTTAGGCTTTGGAGCGGCGCGCGGCGCGCTTGCGCTTGGGCAGCGCCACCACCGGCGCGCTGGCTTCGCCGAACATGCTCGGCCACGGCGCGTCTTTCGATTCGATCGTCACCGTTTCGCCGAAGCCGTTGAAGCGCGTCGACATGGCCATGCCGTACGCCCCCAACGAGCCGATCTCGATCAGGTCGCCCTCCGCGATGTCGGCCGGCAGCATGAACGGACCCGCGGCGGCGTCCATCGAATCGCAGGTCGGACCGTACAAGCGAAATGGCGCCAGCTTGGCGCGCGACGGCTGAGCGCGCAGCAGCTTGGCCGGGAAAGCCCAGTTCAAATGCGTGGCGTCGAACAGCGTGCCGAAGGCGCCGTCATTGAGGTAGAGCGCATCGCCCTTGCGCAGCTCGACGCGCGCAACGGTGGAGCCGGCTTCGGCGACGAGCGCGCGGCCGGGTTCGGCCCAAAGCTTGGCGTTCTGAGCGACGTACATGTCTTCGAAGCCTGCCTTGATGGCGTCGATATAATCCATCATCGGCGGCGGGGTCATGCCCGGATAAACGGCGGGAAAGCCGCCGCCGACATCGACGATGTCGACCAGCACGCCCGCTTCAATGATGGCGCGGTTGGCTACGTCCATCGCCGTGCGGAATGCGTCCGGGCGCATGCACTGGCTGCCGACGTGAAAGCACACGCCAAGCATTTCTTCGCTGACCTGGCGCGTCTTGCGCAGCAGCGCCGGCGCCTCTTCAGGCGTGACGCCGAACTTGCGTGTGAGCGGGTAGGCGGCGCCCTCGCCGGTAACGGCGAAGCGCACCAGCAGCGTCAGATCCTTCGCGCCATTCGTTTCAGTGAGAATTTTTTGGAGTTCATCTTCGCTGTCGAGCGCGAAGGTCTTCACGCCGTAATCGTGGAAGGCGCGTGCTATGGCGCGGCGCGACTTTACCGGGTGCATGAACGCGATCTGCGCTTCAGGGAAGCGGCTGGCGACAGCCTGGATTTCGGCTTCCGAGGCGACGTCGAAATTCTTCACGCCGTTTGCCCACAGAGCCTCAAGCACCCACGGCGCCGGATTGGCCTTCACGGCGTAGAAGACGTCGCCCGGGAATCGGCTCGTGAACCATTGCGCTGCAGCCGCCACGCGGTGCGGGCGGGCGATAGCGATAGGACCGTCAGGCGCCTCGCGGGCCGTCAGATCGAGTGGCGAGAGGACATAGTCCATCCGGCAACTCCCATAATCTCGCGCTTCGGGCTTTTCCTTCTGCGCTACACTACCCAGGCCGGCGTTAGTCGGACTTATTCAGTCAGGTCCGCCCTTGGGAGCTTACGCCGGGCCGACCGCCAAGGAGCTTCCTGCGCCTTGCTCATTCGGTCGCCCATCGTGGCCTGGGCCGAGGGGGCGTTAGTGGACTCTGTTGCCAGGTCCGCCGGTAACGATGCGAAATAGGTGCGTCGTTCCCCAATGTAAAGAGCGATTGATAGTTAATTCCCTTTTGCAGCCAAAACGATGGCCGCAGTGCAGGAATGCCACGTCACAAAACAGCAATGAGAGTGTCACGGAGGCTTTGCCGATCCGTCGCACCGGTTTCAACGACCACCACTAACCCCCGCCTCGCCCGAGGAGCGAGCGCCTGAGTCGCCCGCGCCGAAGGGGGCTCGGTTCTCATCAGGGGGTCTTCATGAAGAAGAGAGTGTTCACAACGGCGGCGGTCGCGGCGCTTACGGCTGCCGCGGGCATGGCCGCGGGCGCGAACGATGCGCACGCACAGGTTTCCACCAGCTGGACCGGCACGGTGGGCGAAGACCGCGACGCCGACAGCGGCGGCCGTTTCAAGATGCGCGGCCGCTTCCAGTACGACATCCAGTCCAACGACTGGGACATCCTGGCCGAAGACGGCACGCGCAGCTACACGCGCCGCGCCTTCCTGGGCGTGCAGGGCCGCCTGACTGAGCACTGGCGCTACAAGGTCGATTTCGTGCTGACGCCGTCCTCGACCTCGATCGGCGTTGACGACGCCTTCCTCGAATATGTCGGCGACAACTGGTCGATCGTCATCGGTGAAGCCAACATCACTTCGCCGCTGGAGGACCGCATCTCATCGCTCGATATCCCGTTCATCGAGCGTTCGAGCATCATCAATGCGTTCGAATACGGCCGCCGCGCCGGCATCGGCTTCATTACCGGCGGCGCCAACTGGCATTGGTCGGCGGCGGTGCAGGGCGATTCGCTCAACAACGCGGAGACGAGCTTCGCCAACGACGAATCGACCGCGATCAGCACGCGCTTCACCTGGGCGCCGTTCTTCGAGACATCGCCTGAAGGCACCAACCTGATTCACCTCGGCGCGCACGTGCGTCAGCGCGACAACGGCGACGACGCCGCGTTACGCTATCGCACCCGTCCCCTGAATGGCCGCGGCACGCGCTGGATCGACGCCGGCGCCGGCCTGCCTGGTGGTGAAGACCTCGCCTATGGCGCCGAACTCGCGGCGCAGTTTGGGCCGTTCGGCGCGCAGGCGGAGTACATCTTCCTCGATGGTGAAACCACGGGCGGCGTCGATTACGAGTTCGACGGCTACTATGTCGACGTTTACTGGTCGCTTACCGGCGAAAGCCGCAATTATCGCGGCAACCAGGGCTCGTTCGGCGCCATCGCGCCGCGCAACCCGGTGACGCAAGAAGGCGGCTGGGGGCATTGGATGCTCTCGGCGCGCTACGACTACATCGACCTCTCCGATCCGGCGGCCGCCGGCACGCGCGGCGAGCAGACTGCATACGCGGTCGGCCTCGACTGGGTGCCGCTCGACCACGTCCGCTTCAAGCTCAACTACGCCATGAGCGACATGGACCGCACCGTCGGCGCGGATGACGAGGCGCAGATCATCACGCTGCGCACGCAATTCGACTTCTGACCCCCCGCGACTGGGCGGAGGCGCGCCTAGCGCGTCTCCGCCGACTTCGCCGAGGGACATCCACACGGAGACAAACATGAACCTGCAGACTTTGAAGAGCGTCGGCCGGGCGGCAGCCGCTGCGGCCGCTATCCTGGCGATGACCGCCGGCAGCGCACTGGCGCAACAGCCTTTCACCATTCAAATCGATGGCTCCTCCACGGTGTTTCCGATTTCGGAAGCGGTGGCGGAAGCCTTCCAACAATCGGTTTCCGGCCGCGTGCGCGATGCGGTGGGCGAGTCCGGCTCTTCGGCGGGCTTGCGCAAATTCTGCCGCGGCGAGATTCACATCGCCGACGCCTCGCGTCCGATCCGCGGCAGCGAAATGGCGGCCTGCCGTGCGGCCGGCATCGGTTTCGTTGAGATTCCGGTGGCGTTCGACGGCCTCTCGGTCGTCGTTCACCCTTCGAACCCGATGAACTCGATCACCGTGGCGCAGCTGCGCCAGATCTGGTCGCAAGGTTCGAATGTCAGCAACTTCAGCGCCGTCGGCGGCCCGAATCTGCAAATGCAGCTATTCGGACCGGGCTCCGCTTCGGGCACGTTCGAATACTTCACCGAAGCCGTGAACGGCACCGCGCGCTCCTCACGCACCGACTACACGCCGTCTGAAGATGACAATGTGCTGGTGCAAGGCGTCGCCAACAATCCGGGAGGCATGGGCTATTTCGGTCTCGCGTACTACGAAGAGAACCGCAGCCGCCTGAAGGCGCTGGCAATCGATGGCGGCAACGGCCCGGTGCTCCCCAGCCGCGAAACGGTCGAGAACGGAACCTATGCGCCGCTCTCTCGCCCGATTTTCATCTACGTGAACGCTGCGGCGCTGCGCCGTCCGCAAGTGCAGCAATTCGTGCAGTATTACATCAACAACGCGGCGCGTTTCTCCGCGCAGGTTGGCTACATCCCGCTGCCGGCCGCCGCCTATCAGACCTATCTGCAGCGGGCGCAATCGCGCCAGCAGGGGACGGCTTTCGGCGGCCGCGCCCTGATCGGCGCCAGCATCGAAGAAGTGCTGGCCCGCCCGCTTATCTTGGAAGAAGTTCAGCGCTAAGAGGACCCCGGCGGGAGGTAGAATCGCCTCCCGCCGGGCGACTCTGTTGAGGGGCGGGACGTGGAACGCGATTTCACTAGAAAGAAAATCCGTGTCGGCGAACGGATCATGGAAGGGCTGCTGTTTGTGGCGGCGGTGGCGGCCATCGCCGTTGTCTTGGGCATCGTCTATGTCGTCATTTCCGAATCGACCAAGTTCTTCGCCCAGGTCTCGGCCATCGAGTTCCTGACCTCGACCACCTGGACGCCGCTGTTCGACAATCCGCAGTACGGAATCGCGCCGTTGCTGACGGGCACGTTCATGTCCACGCTGGTGGCGCTCGCCGTCGCCGTGCCGCTTGGACTGCTGGTGGCGATTTATCTTTCCGAGTTCGCCGGCCACCGCACGCGCGAGACGATCAAGCCGACGCTCGAATTGCTCGCTGCGGTGCCGACCGTCGTCTACGGCTACTTCGCGCTGCTGTTCGTTACGCCATTGCTGCAGGGCTGGCTGCGGCCGTTCGGCATAGAATTGCCGGCGTTCAATCTGCTTTCAGCTGGGATCGTGATGGGGCTGATGATCATCCCCTACATCGCTTCGCTGTCCGAAGACGCCATGCGCGCGGTGCCGCGCTCGATGCGCGAAGGCTCGTTTGCGATGGGCGCCACGCGGCTGGAAACTGCATTCCGCGTCGTCGTGCCAGCGGCGATTTCCGGCGTCGTCGGCGCGGTCATCCTCGGCATGTCGCGCGCCATCGGTGAGACCATGATCGTCGTGGTCGCGGGCGGGCAATTGCCGCAGATGGTGACGAGCCCGACGCAACAGGGCGCCACGGTGACCGCCTTCATCGCGCAGGTTGCGCTCGGCGATCTGCCGTTCGGCACGCTTGAGTACAATTCGATTTTTGCGGCGGGCCTAGCGCTGTTGGTGCTCACGCTGATGTTTAACTTCATCGCGTTCTGGCTGCAGCGCCGATTCCGGGAGGCGTACTGATGACCGCCATCGACGTCGAACGCGTGCGCGACATCACCGCCCACCCGCCGGGTCTCGCCACCCGCAAACTGCAGGATCGCAGCTTCGTGGTCTGGGGCGTTCTGGCCACGATCATTGGCATCGGCACGCTGGTCGCGCTGGTGCTGGACCTCGCCGCCGACGGCGGCCACCGTCTAACGGGCGAGTTCTTCCTAAGCTTCCCTTCCGCCAATCCGAGTGAAGCGGGCATTCTGTCGGCGTGGGTCGGATCGCTGCTCGTGATCGTTACGACGGCGTTGTTTGCCATTCCAGTGGGGATGCTGGCCGGGGTCTATCTGGAAGAGTATGCGCCGAAAAACCCGGTGACCTCGGCGATCGAGATCGCCGTCAACAATCTCGCCGGCGTGCCGTCGATTCTGTTCGGACTGATGGCTGTCGGCATCTTCGTGCAGTTCCTCGGCAATCCAGCCCGGTATTTCACCTTCCTGCCGGAGGGATTCCGTGAAGGCATGGCCGACGCGTTCGGCCAATCCATCCTCACCGCCGGCATCACGCTTGCCTTGCTGATCCTGCCGGTCGTTATTGTCGCAACGCGTGAAGCCGTGCGCGGCGTGCCGCAGGAAATCCGCCATGCCGCGCTCGCGGTCGGCGCCACTAAGTGGCAAACGACGCAGCACCATGTGCTGCCGTATGCGCTGCCGGGTGTCGTAACCGGCGTGATTATCGGTATCTCGCGCGCGCTGGGCGAGACTGCGCCGCTCATCATGATCGGCGGCCTGACCTTCGTGGCGTTCCTGCCGATCACGCGTCCTGGCGACGCCACCTTCGAAACCGTCGGCGTGCTCGACGAGTACGGCGCGCCGGTAAATCCCGACGCAACCGAGAGCGTGTTGATCCATCACGACGGGGTCGTGGTGCTGCCGGACTTCACGGAAATGCCGGTCGAGGCGGGCCAAACCTACGACTTGCCGCACGGCTCGACGGTGCAGTCGGTCGCAACCTGGGGCGACGCCATCGCCAGCTGGTCGCCGACGCATTGGTTGGGCTCGGAGTTTACCGTGATGCCGATCCAGATGTTCAACTGGACGTCGCGTCCGCAGGCCGAATTTCTGGAGATCGCCGCCGCTGCGGGCTTGGTGCTGCTGGCGATTACGCTGCTGATGAACGGTACGGCGATTTGGCTTCGCTACAGG
>CALBSY010000381.1 GCA_937967725.1 uncultured Alphaproteobacteria bacterium
AGGTGCGCTGCTGCAACGCGACCATGGTGAGCGAGACGCCGAGCGCGGCGGCGAGACCCAAGCTGGCGAACGTGGTCATGCGCCAGGCGCGCGCCGACAGCACCGCCGAGCCCATGCGCGCATCCCATTCTTGCTGCGCGCGCCGATAAGGCGTGTCCGGCGGTTCGGGCGCGAAACTCTTGGCCGGGCTTCGGAATGGAAAATTCATGGGCGTTGTCCCCCGCTTGGATTTTGCTGCGGACGCGGCGGCATCGGCTCGTAGCTGATCGGGCGGCGGCCGCCGCCGCCCGAACCTGAGCCAGAACTTGAGCCGCGCGGACGCGAACCGCCGATCAGGCGCCCGGCGCCGCCGGCGAGCGCGCCGCCGGCGCGGATGAGGTTCTTGGCGCCCTGATAGGCGATGAAGCCGCCGCCGATTGTGGTGAAGGCCGCGCCTGTGCCGCTGCGGACAGCATCCGAGCCTGAGAGGTGCGGCTGGCCCTGCACCACTTCGCTGGCGAGCTGAGGCGCAAACCAGGCGAGCGCCAAAACGGTCAGACCGAAGAAGAGAATTTGCAGGCCCCCGCCAGCATCGAGCGTGAACGTCGGCGGCAGCGTCGTCACGAAGGTGATCGACACCGACGCGATCAAGGCCAACACGAAGAGACGGATGGCGCAGCCGGCCACCCAGCCCAAGGGTCGCTCGGCGATCCAGGCGGTGCCGTTGAAGACGCCCCACGGCAAAGCGACGAAGGCGGCGAGGCTGCCGATCTTGAAAGTGATCAGCGAGACGAAGAGCTGCAGCGCCAGCACAAAAAAGCCGAGCGCCACAAACAAGGCGGCGATGAAGATGAGCGCCATCGGAATGGCGTCGGTGAAGATGTTCATGCCTTCGGCCAAGGCGATTGTGCGGCCGAACATGTCGATGCCGATCTGCCCCACCCGGCCGGGATTGTGCAGTTCGGCCATGGTGAGCGAACTGCCGCCGGCGGCGAGGCCAAGCTCAGTGCCGGAACGGACGATGATTGTGGACAGCGTCGCCCAATTGTTCACGAGGAATGCGAACAGCCCGACGAACAGCACTTTGCGGAAGAAGGGCGCCATCGGCGCCTCGCCCGCGAGCGCCCATTGCACGCCGGCGAGCGTCACCGAAATGACGATCAGCGCGTTCAGCACGTAATTCACGTCGCCCTGAATCAGACCGAAGCCAGAATCGGCGACGGCCAGGAACTGGTCGAGGAAGGAATTGACGCTGGCCGGGTCCATCTCAGTCCTCGAACGCCGAACGGGTCGGCGTGGTCGTCGCGGTGGACTGGGACGGGAAGGCGCGGCGCTGGATTTCGCGCGCGCGTTCTTCACGCGCCAAGCGCTCCATGCGCTCGGTTTCGAGCGCGCGGCCTTGCGCCACCAAGAGCGCGTGGATTTCCACCAGCTGCGAGGCCTGGATACCGAGCAATTGGTTGCCGGCCTGGATGGCCCCGGTTTGGCCTTCGGCGCCGGAGGACGATTGCAGCGCCCGGTTGATGCGCCCGCCCGCTTCTTCGATTGACCGGGCGGCGCGGGCCTCCGCTTCCATGGCGCGTTCAAGGCTCGCGCGGCTTTCCGCCATCCAGCGGTCCGATTGCGCCATCAGCGCGTCGAGATCGAAGTCGTCCCAGGTCTCGGGATAGAGCGCGCGCAAATCGGCGCCGAGGCGATCGACCTCGAAGGCGATGCCTTGGGCTTCCGCAAACAAGGCGCGCGCCGAAGCGATCGATTGCGACAATTCCGGAGACAGCTGCAGCGGGTTGGTGCGCAGCATGGCCGTTGCCTGTTCGATCTGTCGGATTTGATTGCGGATCTGTTCGAGCGCGCGCGTGGCCGACAACAAGTTCTGCGCATAATTGGTCGGATCGTAGACGATGCGCTGCGCGCTCGCGGGCGCGGCGAGCACGAGGCCCGCGAGCGCCGCAGCGCACATCAGTGTCGACAATGATCTGGGCATAGCTCTCCCCTATTCCGCCGCGACCAGAGTCGCGGGCGATGCTTGTGTGATGTTGGGCTTGGCCGCCGCCTCGAAGCGGCGCACGGCGTCGGCGGCGGCGCGAAGCCCGCGCGCATCGAGCCAGGCCGCGGCGAAGCCCTTGGCGGACGCCGCGGCTTGAACGGCGTCGATTTGGCTTTGCTCTTCCGGCTTTGCGGCGCCGACGAAAGCGAGCGTGGCGGGACCGAGGCCCAGTTCAAACAAGCGGCAACCGGCGCGGCTGACCAGATAATAGTCGCGCTTGGGCGTAGCGCTGGCGATCAAAGCGATTTGGCGCGCATTGAGACCGAGCCGTTCGTAGAAGGCGCGCGAGCTCGGCTCACGGGCGCGGTCGTTGGGGAGGAAGATGCGCGTCAGACACGCTTCAATAATGGTCGAAGCGATCGGGCTCGCTTCGACATCGGCGAGTTCCTGGCTCGCAAACACCACAGCGACGTTGCGCTTGCGCAAGGTCTTCAGCCAATCCTGAATCTGATCGGCGAAAGCCGCATGCTTCAAAAAGAGCCAGGCTTCGTCCAGCAGCAGCAAAGTGGGCTTGCCGTCAAAACGCCGCTCCAAGGCGTGGAAGAGCGCACCCAATACGGCGCCGGCGGCCTGGGGGCGGCGCATCAGGTCGTCCATCTCGAACGCCTGCACGGCGCCATAGCCGAGCGAGGAGCGTTCGTGATCCAGGAGGCGCCCATACGGCCCGGCATGGGTGAAGGGTTCGAGCGCGGCGCGCACCGACCCGTCCTGCACCAACGCCGCGAACAGCGTCAGCGTGCGATCTTGGCGATCGCGCGAGGCCAACACCGCGAGCGTGCGCCAAAGCTCGACGCGCAGTTCCGGCGTCACCGCAATGTTGGCGGCGCCGAGCAATCCGCAAATCCAATCGAGCGCCCAGGCGCGTTCGTCGGCATCGTCTATCGCTTCAAGCGGCTGTAAGCCGAGCGCGCCCTCAACGCCCAGATCGAAGAAATCGCCGCCGAGACCTAGAATGGTCGCGCGCGCCGAGCAGCCCTTGTCGAAGAGATAGATCTGCGCATCCGGATAGCGCCGCCATTGCGCCGCCAGCGTAGCGAGCAGCACCGATTTTCCCGCGCCTGTTGGGCCTACGATCATGGTGTGGCCGACATCGCCGACATGGAGATCGAGCCGGAACGGCGTCGCGCCATCGGTGGCGGTCAACATTAAGGGCGGCGCACCGAGATGTGCGTTGCGCTCCGGACCCGCCCAAACGGCGCTGGTCGGTAAGAGATGCGCCAGCGACGGCGTCATCAGGATCGGCGGGCGCACATCGGCATAGGCCGAGCCTGGCAGCGATCCCAGCCAAGCTTCGACCGCGTTGACGCTTTCAACCTGGGTGACGAAGCCTAAGCCATCGCTCACCTGCTGAATCTGGCGCACCACTTCGTCGGCGGCGGAATCGCTGTCTTCGGCCACGACGATGACCAAGGTGGCGTAACCGGCCGCGACCGCATCAGCGCCGAGCTCTTGTAGCGCCAAGTCAGCATCCTGGGTCTGGTTGGCGGCGTCATTATCCTGGAGCTGCGACTCTTCTTTGAAGAGGGCCTCGCGCAACAAGGTCGCCAGGCCTTTGCGCTTGGAGAACCAGCGCTTGCGGATCTTTTCCAGTTCGCGCTGCGCTTCGATGCGGTCCAGCGGCAGAAACCGCGTCACCCAGCGATAGGCGATCGGCAGCCTGTTGAGCGCATCGAGCAGACCCGGCTCGGTTTCGGTGACGAAGCTGCGCACGGAGATGAGCCGCAAATGCTTGGCGCCCAGACGCGGCGCAAGCCCGCCCACGAGCGGCGCATCGGCCAACAGTGCATCAAGATGAAACGGCGTTCGCGGCACGGCGACCCGGTGAGGTCGGTCGGAAATGCAATCGTGCAGATAAGTGAGCGTCTCTTCGTCCGAGAGCCAACCCGCCTCCGGCATGATGGTCTCGAACAGCGCCAGCATCTGGTCGCTGGTTTGCAGGAAGTTGGCGAGCTGCAAGCGATAATCGACCGGGCCCTTTGCTGCGCCCTCGCCGCCTTCGAACAGCACGCTTTCGAGTTTACCTTGGCGTTCGGCCGGCGGCAGCCAGGTGAGCGTCAGGTAGTAGCGGCTCTCGTAGCGCGACCCTGCGGTCTCGAACACTTGCCGGCGCTCTTCATCGATCAGCCATGAGAGCGCATCCGGCCAGCTTGCGTCAGGATAGCCGGGCGCGGGCGCGCGCCGCGCTTCGACGTGCAAACACCAGCCCGAACCGAAGCGCCTGAGCGCATTGTTGAGCCTGGCGCTGACGCCCATCAATTCGGACGGCGTGGCCGAGTCGAGATCGGGCCCGCGAAATGAGAGCGTGCGCTGAAAGGCGCCGTCCTTGTTGAGCACGACGCCGGGCGCAATGAGCGCAGCCCAGGGCAGATAGTCCGAGAGCTTGGCGCCGGATGGTTTGTAGGGACGAAGATCGAGCATCGGGGTGGTCTCACGCAGCGAAGTAGAGCGGCTTGGCGAGGTGCCGTGGCCAAGTGTCGAGGAACCAGGGATCGCGTGCGGCCGCCCAGGCGGCGGCGGCTTGGAGGCCAAGCCAAAGCGGCAGACCGATCAGCGGCTGTTGCAGACCAAGGCCTACGGCTGCGCCAATGGTGGCGTTGAGAATGGCGAAGTTGCGCGGCACGCCGCCCATCAGGATGGGTCGCGTCAGCGAGGTCCTCAGCGCCAGGCAATAATCTTCGGGCTCCTCCATCATGGCGCTTAGATCACCGCGCCGCCGGCAAAGCCGAAGAAGTCGAGGAAGAACGACACTGCCGCAAACATGATGGCGATGCCCAAGCCCACGAACGCCAGCTTGCGCACACCGCCGCCGCCTTCGGAGAACATGATCGCCGTGCCCGCCACCACGATGGCGATCACAGCCGCGGCGCGCGCCACCGGACCAGTAATCGAGTCAACGATCTGTTCGAGCGGGCCTTCACACGGCATGCCCGAGCCAGAGGCATATGCCGGCGCGGCGAAGGCGAGCGCCGCCAGCGCAAAACCGGCGAGCTTTGCCGGATTGACGGATTTCATGAGTTATCTCCTTTGGGGGCGCACGATGTCTTGGATCACGCGCTTGCCCCCGCTGCGCGTGATGAAAACGATGAGATCGACCGCTGCTTCGATGAGTCTCGTGGGCGGACTGACGATGGCTTCGAGACAAAGGTCCTCAAGCCGCGCCAAAGCGTCGGCGGCGGAATTGGCGTGCAGCGTCAAAAGCCCGCCCGGATGGCCGGTATTCCAGGCCTTCAGCACTTCGAGGGCGGCCTCATCGCGCACCTCGCCGACGACGATGCGGTCGGGCCGCAGGCGCAGTGTCATCTGTACCAGGTCGCGCATCGTCACCGCCGGATCGGTGCGCTTGGTCAAGAGCTGCACCGCGTTGGCGTTGCGGATTTGCAGTTCGGCGGTGTCTTCGAGAATGACGATCCGCTCTTGGCTGAAAGCGGGTTCGGCCAGCAACGCGTTCAACAAAGTCGTCTTGCCCGAACCGGTGCCGCCGGCGACGACGATATTGGCGCGCTCACCCACGGCGGCGCGCAGCGCCTCGACTTGCGCGGCGCTCGCAACGCCCTGGCGCACATAGTCGTCGAGCGTGAAGATGCGCGACGGGCGCTTGCGCACCGCGAGGATGGGTGCGGCCGCGAGCGGCGGCAGCACTGCCTGCACGCGCGCGGCGGTGTCAGGCAATATCGTCGCCAGCATCGGCCGCTGCTCACCGACGGTCTCGCCAGCTTCATGCGCCAGCAGCCGGATCGCCGCTTCCGCGTCCGCTGCGGAGAGGCGCGCGCCCCTGGCCGCCAG
>CALBSY010000382.1 GCA_937967725.1 uncultured Alphaproteobacteria bacterium
CCGGCGAACGACGCCCACGCCGCGGCCTGCTTTGGCGATGGCGGGCAATTCGCCGGCGCGGCGGTTGAGGGCGGCGACCCCGATGGCTTTGCGGCCCAGCTCGCTAACGCCCAGCTTGGCGGCGACGGCAGTCAGCGCGTCCGCCTTTTCCTCGGGACCGATCAGCGGCGAACGGGCCGCCTCGCGAAGATCGGCGCTTTCCCGCCAGGCTGTGGAGAACTTCGCAAAGTCCTCTTCCACAACCTCTAACGCCTTGGCTTCCTTGGCTAAATCGAAGACGGCATGGGCGTAGCGTTCAGCCGCTTCGGATGCCTCGCCGTCGAACCTGTCGGCCACGTCTGTCTCGCTGGTTTCGCCGCTGGCGATCCCATCGGACCGCCCGCTGGCTGGATGACGCCGCTTGGGGAAAACCCAAACGCCAACGGGCCGCTGCGAGTGCTGCGCGTGGGGCCCCTGACGCGCGCGCGAAGTACCATGGCGCCTTCGGACTTGACAACCGGGCCATACGCCGCCCGAACAGCGACAAAAGCGCCGAAGAGGCGGGGGGAAACGCGATCATGACCGAAGCTTCGGCGCCGTCGCAGACGAGCTATGACATTCCGCCGGCCAAGCTCCGGCAAGTCGTCGCGGCATCGGCCGCCGGCACCGTGTTCGAGTGGTACGACTTCTTCGTCTACGGCGCACTCGCGTCTGTAATGGCGCCGCATTTCTTCGCCGGACTGCCGGACGCGCAAGCCTTCGTGTTCACACTGCTGACGTTCGCGTTCGGCTTCATCGTGCGGCCGCTGGGCGCGTTGTTCTTCGGCAAGATCGGCGATTCAAGCGGACGCAAGGGCGCGTTCCTGATCACGATTTCACTAATGGGTTTGGCGACATTCGCCATCGGCCTGCTGCCGACAGCCGCACAGATCGGCATCTGGGCGCCCATCCTCCTTGTCACTATGCGCGTGCTGCAAGGGTTTGCGCTGGGCGGCGAATATGGCGGCGCCGCGATCTACGTCGCCGAACACGCGCCGCACGGACGCCGCGGCGGCTCGACCGCGTGGATTCAGACTTCGGCGTCGTTCGGGTTGATTGGCGCATTGGGCGTTGTGCTCGGCGTGCGGGCGCTGATGGGCGAAGAGGCTTTCCGTGAATGGGGCTGGCGGGTTCCGTTTCTGGTTTCGATCGGTCTTCTGGCGATCTCGGTGTGGATTCGCCTGCAACTGGAAGAAAGCCCCGCGTTCCAGAAACTGAAGGAAGAAGGCAAAGTCACCAAGAAGGCGTACGCCGAAAGCTTCCTGGTTTGGCGCAATCTGCGGCTGGTGCTGTTGACCCTGTTCGCAATCATGATGGCGCAAGGCGTGGTTTGGTACACAGCGCACTTCTACACGCAATTCTATCTTGAGCGGATTCTGAAGTTTGACTCGCAGACCGTGAACTTGCTGATGATCGCCGTGGTGCTGTTGTCGGCGCCGCTGTACGTGCTGTTCGCGCGGCTTTCCGACAAAGTTGGGCGCAAGCCGATCATGCTGGGCGGCATGCTGCTGATGTTGGCGCTCTATTTTCCCGGCTTCCATTTCATCACGCAGGCCGGCAATCCGGCGCTGGCTCAGGCTTCGCAATCGACGCCAGCCGTCGTTGTGGCCGATCCCGCCGACTGCACCTTCCAGCTCGATCTCACCGGCGGCGCGCAACAATTCGCCACCTCGTGCGACATCGCCAAGGCCGCGCTGTCGAACGCCGGCGTCAGCTACACGACCGTCGAAGGCCCGCCTGGAGAGCCGGCGCGCATCCGTATCGGCGATGCGATCGAACTGGAAAGCGTCAACGCTGTCGGCCAGTCGATGTCGGAAGTGCGCGCCACGCGCGACGCGTTCGCTACGCGGCTGCGCGAGGCGCTGACCCAAGCGGGTTATCCGTCTGCGGCGCCTGGACCAATGCAGAACTGGAGCTTCGGCGAGATCGTCCGCGTTTTCTCCGAGAAAGGCGGCGTGTTTCTGATGATGGCGCTGTTCATCGTCGCGGCGACTGCGCTCTACGGCCCACAAGCGGCGGCGCTGGTGGAGATGTTCCCTACCCGCATCCGTTACACCGCGCTTTCGGTGCCCTATCACCTTGGCGTCGGCGTGTTTGGCGGACTGTTGCCGGCGATTGTGTTCGCCATCAACACTGCGACGGGTTCAGTTTACGCCGGATTGTGGTTTCCAACGATTGTCACTGCGATCGCGGCGACCATTACCCTGCTGTTTTGGCCGGAAACCAAGGACCGCGACATCCACGCAGCCGATTGATGGTTTTCAGACATTCACCAGACTTCTGAACAGAAGCTTAAACGACCGCGTGCATAGTGTTGCGTATGACGGCGATCCCCCACGCCGCCGAGGCCCTCACCAGCGCCCTTGACCGCTTCGGGCATGCAAGCGTCCGCTTGCTCGAAGCGGTCACTGGCGTTGACGATGCGGATGCCGGCGCAGCGCTCGTCGACATGTCGGCGGCGAAGACGCAGCTGAAAGCAAGCGTCGCGGTGATCCGCTTCTCGGACGCCATGTGGGATGCGCTGATCGAAATCAGCCGGGAACCGCGGCGCTGAACTAGCACGCCGCCTTTCCCCCGTTAGCGCGATACCCTAAATGTGCCCCGCTAGCTTCGGGGAAACCTCACATGGATTGGAACGTCGCGCCGCTGCTTACGGACCCGGCCGCCTGGGCCGCTTTCCTTACGCTCGTCGTGATGGAGGTGGTGCTCGGGATCGACAACCTCATTTTCATTTCCATCCTGACCAACAAGCTGCCGGAAAAACAGCGGCCAATGGCGCGCCGCATCGGCATCGGCCTAGCACTGATCATGCGCCTCGCGCTGCTGTCGACTATCGCCATTATCGTTGGGCTTACTGCGCCGTTGTTCGATCTTGGCCTTCAAGGGGGGCTGGACAGTCACGGCAATCCTGAATTCGAGACGGCGTTTTCATGGCGCGATCTGATTCTGATCGCCGGCGGGCTGTTTCTGGTCTGGAAAGCGACCAAGGAAATTCACCACAACGTCGATCCCACGCCGACCGCGGACATGCTTGACAAGAAGCGCGTGGTCGCCGTCAATTTTGGCTCGGTGATCTTCCAGATCATCCTGCTCGACCTGGTGTTCTCGATCGATTCGATCCTCACCGCGGTGGGCATGACAGATCACGTGCCGATCATGGTGGCGGCGGTGATTGTGGCGGTGACGGTCATGCTTCTCGCCGCCGACCCGGTGGCGAACTTCATCCATAAGAATCCCACCATTGTGATGCTGGCGCTTGGCTTCCTGCTCATGAT
>CALBSY010000383.1 GCA_937967725.1 uncultured Alphaproteobacteria bacterium
CCGGGATCCACAGGAGGATGGGGATGGCGCTCTCGATCAGGTTGGCCAGGTAGCGGATTTCCCGCATCAGCGGCTCTTCAATGTTCTCCACGCGCACGCCGCAGACCACCCCCGTGATCAAAGACCGATCGGGATTGAGCTTGGGCGCTTGCGCGAAGAAGTCCTCGAAGCTGATCTGCTTCTTGATCTGTGCGTTGAGCCCCGCCTGGGTGTAGCCAGTCAGCCAGCGCACGATTTGGTCGACTTCGGCCTTGGTGCGCCCCTTCTTCTCCGCCTTCGTGACGTAGTGCGGATAGACGCTGGCGAAGCTCATGGAATAAATGCGGTGCTTCTTTGGCTCGGTTGGCTTCTTCGCCAGCTCTGCCTTCGTCGTCTTTGCAGACGCGGCCTTCTTCGTGACCCTCTTTACCGCGCTCACCGCTCCACGCACACCGCGATGCCCATGCCGCCGCCGATGCACAGCGTGGCCAGGCCCTTCGACTTGTCGCGGCGCTGCAATTCATAGAGCAGCGTCGTCAGCACGCGTGCGCCGGAAGCGCCGATCGGGTGGCCGATGGCGATAGCGCCGCCATTGACGTTCACGATGTCCGGGTCCCAACCCATGTCCTTGTTCACGGCGCAGGCTTGCGCGGCGAAGGCTTCGTTGGCTTCAACCAGATCGAGATCGGCGACCTTCCAGCCAGCTTTTTCCAGCGCCGCCTTCGAAGCGGGGATGGGCCCCGTGCCCATCACCGCTGGATCGACGCCGCGAGAAGCCCACGAGGCAATCCGCGCCAGCGGCGTCAGCCCGCGCTTTCTGGCTTCGTCCGCCGTCATCAGCACCAGCGCGGCTGCGCCGTCATTGCTGGCGGAGTCGTTTGCTCCAGTCACCGTGCCATTCTTCTTGACCGCCGCGCGGAGCTTGGCCGCGCCTTCAACGGTGGCGTCGTGCTTGATGTACTCGTCCTGCTCGACCACCGTATCGCCCTTACGGCCCTTCACGGTGACGGCGACGATCTCGTCCTTGAACTTGCCGGCTTTCTGCGCCGCGCTCGCCTTCTGCTGACTGAGCGTGGCGAACTGATCCTGCTGCTCGCGCGTGATTTGCCACTTCTCGGCGACGTTCTCGGCGGTGACGCCCATGTGATACTGATTGAAGACGTCGGTAAGGCCGTCCTTGATCATGGTGTCGGCGAATTCGAGCGGCCCCATCTTCGTGCCAGCGCGCATGTGCGCGGCGTGTGGTGACAGCGACATGTTCTCCTGCCCGCCCGCGACGACGACTTTCGCGTCGCCAGACTTCAGCTGCTGGTAGCCCACCACAATCGCGCGCAGGCCTGAGCCGCATACCTGGTTGAGCGACCATGCCGGCGCCTCGTCCGGCACGCCGGCGGCGCGCGACGCCTGCCGCGCCGGGTTCATGCCTTGGTGGGCGGTCAGCACTTTGCCCAGTACTACATCCGACCCCTGTTTGGGGTGGCCTTTTGCGCGTTGCGGCGCGGCTGTGATCGCTGTCTGACCGAGCACGTGCGCGGGCGTTGCAGCAAACGAACCGTTGAACGATCCGACCGGCGTGCGGGCGGCGGAAACGATGACGATGTCGGTCATGGGAGCTGCTCCTGAGCAGGCGAACGCCTTGGCGGGAAACGCAGAGTTGGTAGCCCTATCGCACAAGCGGCGCGCGAATTCCAAGTCAAGCAGGCGCCTTCCGCAGGCGAAAACAGCGTCTTTGTCTTGCATTGCGGCGAAGGACGCGGGAATTTGCGCCCGGCCCGCGCCTTCGCGGGCGCCAAACAAGGATGCCAACGTGGCGGACGGGAACGGCCCGGCGGCGGGGGAGGCCGGGGGCGCGGACGCTCAATCCGAGCCAGTGGTGATCAAGAAGTACGCCAACCGGCGGCTCTACAACACGGCGGCGTCGAGCTACGTCACGCTCGACCACTTGTCGGAGATGGTGCGCGAGGGCGTCGATTTCATCGTGCTCGACGCCAAGACCGGCGAGGACATCACCCGCTCAGTGCTCACGCAGATCATCTTCGAGCAGGAGAGCAAGGGTCAAAACCTGCTGCCTGTACAATTCTTGCGCCGGCTCATTCGTTTTTACGGCGACCAGATGCAGGGCTTCCTGCCGCCGTATCTCGAAATGAGCATGGAGAGTTTCTCCAAAGCGCAGGAAAAGATGCGCGAGAACATGTCGCGCGCGTTCGGCGCCACGACGCCGATGGCCGCGTTTGAAGAACAGGCGCAGCGCAACATGCAGCTCTTCCAACAGGCGCTGCAGGTGTGGACCCCCTTCGCTACCGGCGCGCAAGGCGCCGCCTTCCCAGGCATGCCCGCCGCCAAAGCGCCCGAAAGCGACAGCGAGAGCGAGAAGGACGAGCAGCTCGCCGAAATGCGCAAGCAAATGGAAGCGATGCAAAAACAGCTCGACCAGATGAGCCGCGGTAAAGGCTAAGAACCAGGGCGCCTGCTCCATCGATAACCTGAAGCTTCGCCGCGACGGACGGCGTTGCAGTATAGACGGCGCGGGTGCCGAATCGACGCGACGCTGTGCGTGTAATGGAGGTGATCCATGCGTGCGCTTGTTGGCGGGGCTATCGGTATTGCGGCCTTGACCGGCACCGTTTGGATTGCCGTCGCCAGCGCCACGCCCCGGCCCAACCCGGGCGGCCCGTACCAGATCTATATCTTGGATCGCGCCGAACGACCGACGCATCACGTCTACGCTTTTTCCGTCGGACAACGTGCTGCGGCGGCGGGGGTGGAGAATTGCGTGGGCCGCCGGGTGGAGGACGCGCAGCAGATGGTCGCCGATCTGCGCGAGCGTATGGCGGAAGAAGATGAGACCTTCAATGTCGTCTGGGTTGTTGGCGAGGGATCGCGCGTCGAACTAGGCGTCTGCGGCGCCGTCGATGAAGACGACGACCCCGAACACCAACGCTCAGATTCGCTCGTTGTCGTCCGTGACGCCAGCGCTCGCCAAGTGCGGCGATTGATCCAAGAGATACACGGCCTGCCAGCGGACGACCGAAACGCGATGATCGACGCGTTGGGGCTCAACCGGCCAACGCCCGCGCGGCGCTGAATCAGGGCTTGCGCACAGTCACGCGCAGGAATGTCGCCGGGATCGAGGTCGCATTCTTATCCACGCTCTTGTTCTGAGCAGCGAACAACGTTTCCAGCTCGCGTTGCAGTTCGGCGGCGCGGCCATTCTTGTCGGCCGCTTCGAACGCGTTCATGGTTGGCCCATAGTACGCGCGGAACGTGTCGACGAGCTGCGCCGGCGGCCCAGGATAGTTGAAGGTATAGGTATCGCGCGCGAAACTGACATTTGCCTTCGGAACGCCAGCGGCCTCGATGCGCGCGGGGACGCCCTCCTCTACACCCCATGTCATCGGCGAGACGAAGCCCTCGGGCGGCGGGGGTGAATAGGCCGAACTGATCTTGAGGATCTGCGCCACGAGTGTCGGATCGTTGGGAATCCAATTGCCCATGACGATGCGCCCCCCGGACTTGGTCACCCGCACCATCTCTTTGGCGACGTCGTACGGCTTGGGCGCGAACATGGCGCCAAATATCGTGACGACGAGGTCGAAGCTGTTGTCAGCAAGGCCGCTCAAGTTGGAGGCGTCGCCCTCTTGGAAACGCAGATTGGCAAGCCCCGCTTCCTCGGCGCGGCGGTTGCCGGCGGCGACCAGGTTGGCGGCGATATCGACACCCAGCACGTCCGCGCCGAGTCGCGCCGATGGCAGCGCCGTAGTGCCGTCCCCGCAGCCAAGATCGAGCACTTTCATGCCCGGTTTGACATCCAGACCGGCGATCACGGCTTCACCGCTCTCGCGCATGCTTGCCGCGATGCGGGTGAAATCGCCCTTCTCCCAGAGCGCCTTATTCGGGTTCATAACAACATCCATTCAATCAAATCTGCCAGCGGTGAAGGTCCGCTCAGCCCGACTAGCGTTGACCGTCGCGCCAACGATATAGCCGAGCCGCCGGGAGCCTTTGCAGAAATACCGAAAGCAGGACGTGCCGCGCGTCACTGAAGACTTCAGTCCCACAGTGGCGGCTTCCGGTCCCGCCACGGCATTTCCTTTTCCAACTGACCGGCGAGGCGGAATAGCGTGGCTTCGTCGCCGTAGCGGGCCGTGAACATCATGCCGATGGGGAGCGTGTCGCGCGACTGGCCGAGTGGCAGTGAGAGCGATGGCTGTCCGGTCATATTGAACGGCGGCGTGAAGCCGAACGTGATGCGCTGACGGCGGTCGAATTCCTTTAGGTCCTCCATTAGCGTGTCGAGGAAATCGACCCGCGGCGGCGGCGTGCACATTACCGGGCAGAGATAGACGTCGAAGCTCTCAAAGCGTTGCAGCACTTCACGGGTGCGCAGCCGCAACTCTTGAAACGCCCAAAACGCTTCAGCGCCACTGAGTCTTTTGCCCGCCTCATAGGCGCGCCGCGCCAAACCCTCGATGTCATCGCCAGGTTCGCGCCCTTTGATGGCGGCCCAGCGCTGAATGCTCGCGGCGAAGTTCGCGGCGGAGACGATCCCCTGCGCGCGATAAAGCCCGCGATAATCGATGCCGAGCCCCTCCTCGCGCACGTCGTGGCCGAGCGCCTTTAGCGTTTCGGCCGTGCGCTCCAGCGTAGCGCGCACGTCCGGATCAATTGGATCGCCGGCCGGTGTCTCGCTCGACCAGGCGATGCGCAGCTTGCCCGGGCTCTTGCCGACCTCATCGAGAAACGGCCCGTCCTGTCTTGGATAGGCGTACGGGCTCGCCGGTTGTGGCGCGCTGGTGGCGTCGAGCATGGCGGCGCTGTCGCTCACCGTGCGGGTGACGACATGATCGACGCTGAAGCCGATCACGCGATCAGTATCGTGAACGCCGTTCGGGTTGCGGTCGCGCGTAACCTTCATGCCGACGAGACCGCAGCACGCGGCGGGAATGCGGATCGAACCCAGACCGTCGCTTGCATGCGCCAGCGGCACGAGGCCCGCGGCTACCGCGCTCGCCGCACCCCCGGAGGAGCCGCCGGAGATGTGCTCCGTGTTCCACGGATTGCGGCACGGGCCGAGCAGCGCCGACGTCGTGACGCCGGGAATGCCGAATTCCGGCGTGTTGGTTTTCCCCGCCAGCACAACTCCGCTCGCGCGGTAACGCGTGGTCAGCTCACTATCTTCGGCATCCGCATCGACCTGAGCGAAACGGCTCGCGCTCGTGCGCGGCCAACCCTTAACCCTGACACCCAGATCTTTGATCAAAAACGGCACGCCCTTGAATGGGCCATCCGGCAGCGCGCTCGCCGCCGTTGCGCGCGCTTCATCGTAAGCCTTGTAAACGACGGCGTTAAGTTTGCCGTTGTGGCGTTCGATCCGTTCGATCGCCGCTTCCAGCAACTCGGCCGGCGACACCTCATTGGCGCGCACCAGCGCGGCGAGACCGAGGCCATCGTACGCGGCGTAGTCCTTGAAGCTCATCGGCGTCTCCCTCCGACGCCAAGGCTAAGCGGTTAATTCTCGTTTGGCACGCGAGATGCAGCTTCGCCGCTATGAGCGCTGCCCGTCTCCGTTGCGTCATGGACGCCGATTTCGAAGAAATCGGCGATCAGCGCCGCAGCGATCGCCGCCGCAGCGATCGGCGTGCGCCCCGCGTGCGGCTCGATCCCGGCTTCGCCGCCACGCTGATCAACCATGTTGCTCCAGCGGAACGCAAGCGCACGCCGGCATACGCGCCAGCGCGACCCGCCACGCGCGCGGGCATCGTGTTCGACGTTCGCGCTTAATTACCCGCCGACGGCCTTCTTCTTCGTGGCCGCTTCGAACTCATCCAGCCAGGTGTCGATAGCGTCGAGCCGGGCTTCTATGCTTTCGATGCGGTCGCCGGCGTCGGCGTTGGGCGCGGCGTCGCGGCACGCGACGCCGCTGCGGAGCGTAACCTCAACGATATCTGCGTTGAGAACAGTGGTGAAAGCCTGCAATTCTTCGCCGGTCGGCGCGCGTTCATTCGTGAACAGTCGATGCAGCTCGCTGCGCTCGAGTCCGGCGGCAATAGCCAGCGCGGCGCGATCGAGGCCACGTTCACTAAGCCGGGCGTCGAACCAGTCGGCGTCGAAGAACAGAGCCATCGGCGCTCCTCGTTATCCACAAGCGCCCAACGGCGCCGAACCTGCAGCGGCAGGCGCCATGGACGCGGTCATCTTTCCCCGATTCGCCCGCTGGCTCGACTTCACGCTCGTCGTGGCTGTGGGCATGTGGTGCCTTTAGGGTTGGGGATAAGGCGCTCACGTGCAGCAAATGGGCGCGACCTTACGGCCGCGCCCTCATGCTTCGACCAAACACCAAATCCTATTGGCCCGCGAACTCCACGTCGCGGCGCGCCGAAATGATGGTAACCACCACGCCGGCGAGCACGTCGAGCAGCGCCATCACCATGATGACGAAGAACACGCTGGTGGCGAAGGCCGGATGCAGCAGGAACTCGACGAGGCAGATGATGAACACCAGCATCGACAGCGCGTGATTGAAGATCGCCGCGGTGCCGGTCGAGGTCGATTTGAGCAACTCGATGAAGAGCAGCAACAACGCCATCAGCACCATAACGTCGCCGAACGCGATCACCCATTCGACACCCGACGCCATCGGCACGCGCACCCAAGCGTCATCCAGATGGCCGCGCACGATATCAGCGTTGTTGTTGTTGGCCGCCGTCGAACCGAACGCCCAGATGTTGTAGGTCAACACCGGCACCAGGATCAGCGGAAAGACGTTGAAGATTGCCCCCATAGGAGTTCCCTCGTTTGCTGCGCCGCGCCGGCGGGTACGTCCCGCCGCGCCTAAGAACGTGGCGCCTGTCGGATCTGCCGGACTTCTGCTCATAGCTCGTCCGTTCCCCCAGGAAGCCGCGAGCGGCTCCGAAGCCACATCACCCCCCACAAGTCGGTCATGTTCGCGGCCAACCTGCCAAGGTTGGTGTACTTCGACCGTCCTGCGCCCCGGTGTCGATGGTTAACCTCTAAAAACTCGACTGCATAGCCTTCCCGCAACATCAGCGCAGGCATGAAGCGGTGCATGTGGTCGAAATAGGGAACGCGCAAAAAAGCGTCTCGTTTGAAGACTTTGACGCCAGATCCACTGTCGTCGGCGCCGTCCTTCAGGGCGGCCTTGCGGATGCCGTTGGCGATGCGGGAGGCGGCGCGCTTGCTCCAGGAGTCCTGACGTTTGCCGCGCTTGCCCGCCACCATGCCAAGTTCCGGCGGCGCGTCGGCGCGGGTCAGGCGGGCCAGCAGGCGCGGCAGGTCGGCCGGATCATTCTGGCCGTCGCCATCGAGGGTGCCAACGACGGGCGCACGCGCGGCCAGCACGCCAGTGCGCACCGCGCGGCTTTGCCCCGAATTCTTGCGGTGGCCGATCAATCTCAGCGCGGGCAGTTCAGCCTTCAGCGCGGCCAACTCGGCGCGGGTGTCGTCGCGGCTGGCGTCGTCAACGAAGATCATCTCATACGAGCGGCCATCCAGCGCCTGGGCAATCTCGCGCGCCAGCGCGGCGGCGTTGCCGGCCTCGTCGCGCACCGGCACGACCACGCTAAATTCGATACTCTCGGCCACGCGGGCTCCTGGACTTCAGGCGGCGGCTCTCATAGCCGCTTCGCCGCGCCGAAGCGAGCGCCCGCGTCTTAGGGGACCGGCGGCCCTCCCCTTGCAGGCAAATCCCGGTACATCGCCCTCAGATGCCCACCTCCGCGTCCCCCGCCCTCTTCGACCAGTTCGCCCGCGGATGGCGCGGCTACGTGCTGATCGCCCTGATTGCGCTCACTTCAGCGCTGTTTGGCGCCGCGCGCATGCCGGTGATGGACGCCGACGAAGCCCGCTTCGCGCAAGCGACGCGGCAGATGATCGAAAGCGGGGACTATGTGCGCATCCGCTTGCAGGACGAGGCCCGCAACCGAAAGCCTGTCGGCATTCACTGGCTACAAGCCGCGGCCGTCAACGCAGCGCGTCCGTTCACGGGCTCGCTTAACACGATCTGGCCCTATCGCTTGCCTTCGGCGCTCGGCGCCGTGCTGGCGGCGCTCGGGGCGTTATGGGCCGGCCGCACGCTGTTAAGCGAGCGCGCCGCGCTGTTCGGCGCTGGATTATTCGCCGCCGGCGCGCTCGTTGGCTTTGAAGGCATGACCGCCAAGACCGACGCGGCATTGCTCGGCTTCACCACTCTGGGAATGGCCGCGCTGGCGCGGCTCAAATTCACAACCGCGCGGCCGAAGCTACTCGCGCTCGTTTTCTGGTTCGCAGTGGGCTGCGGCGTGATGATCAAGGGGCCAGTGACGCCACTCGTCGCAGGTCTAACGCTGGCCGCATTGGCAGTATGGGAGCGCCGCGCCAAGTGGATGCGCCCGCTCCTCTGGTGGCCGGGGCCGCTGCTGGCGTTGTTGATCGTGGCGCCGTGGTCGATCGCGATTTGGCTGCAGACCAACGGCGCATTCTTCTTCGAGATGATCTTCGCCGATCTGGCGCCAAAACTGGTCAGCGGACACGAACAACACTTCGCGCTGCCCGGTTATCACCTGTTTCTGCTGCCGTTCCTGATCTTTCCGGCAACCTATGCGCTGCCCGCCGCCGCCCGCCTGGGCTGGGAAGCCGTGCGTGCGCCGCGCAATGACAGCGAGACGGCGCCGCACCGTTTCCTGCTGGCATGGGCGATGCCAATCATACTGTTCTTCGAATTGGCGCCCACGAAGCTCGCGCACTATGCGCTGCCGGCTTATCCCGCGATCGCGCTGCTGTGTGGCGCTGGGCTGGTCGCCATGTTGGGCCGCCGCTGGCGCACGACGCATCCCGCGGGCGTCGTGCTGTTTGCGGTGGCCGGCGCCGTGCTGGTGGCGCTGATGGCGATCGGCGCAACGTTCATGCCCGGCGATTTCGCCGCAGATCTGAGGCGCGCATTATCGACGGCGCTAATTGGACTTGGCGTCGTGGCGGCTGCGTTCACGGCGTTGATCATGCTGCGCCGGCCGGCTGCGCGCGCGGCGTCGCTGAGCGCGTGCGCGCTGGTGCTGTCGTTCAGCATGCGCGAACGTCTGTTGCCCGAAGCGCGCGCGCTCAACGTATCCAGCGAAACTGTGGCTGCACTGACCCGCGCGCGGTTAACGCCCCGCGACAACCGCCCGCTCTGGGTGGTCGGCTACAACGAGCCGAGTCTCGTGTTCATGACCCGCACTTCGATACGCTTGGCCGAACCGGGCGAGGCCGGGGCGCAGGCTCAAATCGGCGATGCGTTGGTGATCGAGGGACGTGCGCTGCAGGAAGTCGCAGCCGAGTTGGCGACCCGCAATCTGGTGTTCCGGCCCGCTGAGCCGCCTGTGCGCGGACTATCGCTCGGCCGCGGCGAACGCGTGGCGCTGTTCGTTGGCCAGCTGGAGGAGCGTCCTAGCGGCGAACCGGCGGCCGGCCCACCACAAAATCCCTGAGCGCCAGCAGCACCGCCAGCGCCGGCTCTGCGATAAGCGCGAACGCCTTCTCGACTGGCGTCTTGGCGCTGCGTTCAACAAAGCGCGCCAGGCCTTGCGCTTGCCTGCGCCCGCTCTCGTGGCTGCGCGCAAACTGCACGCCGGACGCTGCGGGGTGAAACAAGATGCTGCCGCCGGCCGCTGCAGCGCGGCGGCAAAGATCGAGATCGGCGCAATCGGTCTTGAACTCCTCGTCGAAGCCATTGAGCCGCTGAAAGTCGCGGCGCGGGATCGCCATCAACGCTCCGGATACCGCCGCCACCCGCGCGGGCTCGGCAATTTCTTGCTCCTTCTCGTTGTCACGCTTACTGCGCTTGCGCTTCGGTTTGGCCGCCGGCGCTTGCAGGTCTATCGCCAACGCGATCGCCGAGAAGGCGTTGAGCGCCTCGCGCGCGGCGCGGCGTTCGCGGCCTTCCAGATCGGTAAGGCGTCCGCCGACGATGCATGGCATCTGCGCGCTGTCGCCCGCGGACGCCATGCGCGCCGCCGCGCCGCGCTGCAAAACGACACGGGGATCGAGGAACGACAGCCAGCGCCCGCGCGCCTCGCGCGCGCCGAGGTTCATCGCCGCGGCTACGGTCGCGTTGGCCGGCGCGGAGATGACTTTCACATCGCGACGGTCTGCGCGCAACGCGCGCAGCGCAGCCGATATCTCGGGCGTGTTGTCCTGATCGACGATAACCAGGTCATCAATCATCGGTTCGGCCAGCGCGCTGCGCAAACACAAGTCCAGCGGCCCTTGGTTGGCCGGCTTGGCGCGCTGGTGACGCACCACGACAATCGCCGAGACACGCGGCTCCAACGCCACGGTCGTCGCGCGTTCGCGTGATGGGAACTTGTCCACCCGTTTCTCCGCCCGGAGCTTCTGCGGCATCCTGTATCGTGGCGTGGCGCTCGTCTAGCTTAGGTAGAGCCGCAATCCAGGACATAACCCATTACAACACCGTCAGATCGGCGTGCTGCTATTTCTTGGCAAGGGGCAGGACTTGGGATCGCGAATCCTGTCAAGCAACAAATCATGACCCCACGCGAGATCGAACTGGTCCAGCGGACCTTCGCGCGCGCGGCGCGGATTGGGCCGCATGTCGCAGCGACCTTTTACGCCGAACTGTTCGCCATCGACCCGGCCGTGCGCAGCCTGTTCAAGGCTGACATGATCGCGCAGGGCGAGAAGCTGATGGCGACGCTTGCTCACATCGTGGGCGGCCTCGGCGCTGAGGGGGCCAACCTGCCGCTTCTGCGTGAATTGGCGCTGCGGCATGTCTCCTACGGGGTTGAATCCCGGCACTACACGGCGGTCGGCACGGCGCTGATGCGCACGCTGAAACACGAGCTAGGCGCGGACTTCACAGCAGAAGCGCGCGCCGCCTGGACAGCCGCCTACCAGCAAATTGCGGACGTCATGCGTGAGGCCGCCTATGGCACCGAGGCGGCGGCGCGCCAAGCCTAGCGGAGATCCGGCGGCGTCGCTTCCGTCGCCAACTGGCTTGCCGCCGCGTCCAGCGGAACCACCGACTGGGCGTCGCTACCGAGCCGGCGCAGCGCCACGGAGCGTCCCTCTGCTTCCTTTTTGCCGACAACGGCAATGACCGGAACCTTCGCCAGCGAATGCTCACGCACTTTGTAGCCAACCTTCTCGTTGCGCAGATCGAGTTCCACACGCAGCCCCGCCTCACGCAAGGCTCCCGCGGCCTCGCGCGCGTAAGCATCGGCTTCCGCCGTGATCGTGGCGACGACGACCTGCACCGGCGCCATCCACAGCGGAAACGCGCCTGCGTAGTGCTCGATCAAGATGCCCAGGAAGCGTTCGAACGAACCGAAAATGGCGCGGTGGAACATCACGGGGCGGTGCTTTTGCCCGTCCTCGCCGACATACTCGGCCTCAAGCCGCTCTGGCAGCACGAAATCCAATTGATGCGTGCCGCACTGCCATGTGCGTCCGATCGCATCTCTCAGGTGGAACTCTAGCTTCGGCCCGTAGAACGCGCCCTCATTGGGCAGGAGCTCCAACGTCTCCCCTGCGGCCTCTGCCGCGTCTTGCAAGATGCGTTCGGCCTTATCCCAGATTTCATCCGACCCGAAGCGCACTTCCGGCCGGAGCGCCAGCTTAACGGCATGCAGTTCGACGCCGACATCCTCGTAGATCGAACGCAGCAGCTTGCAGAATGCGATTGTCTCCGGCACGAGCTGTTCTTCGGTGCAGAAGATGTGCGCGTCGTCCTGCACGAATGCGCGCACGCGCATCAAACCTTGCAGCGCACCTGACGGCTCATAACGGTGACAGGAGCCGAACTCAGAGAGCCGCAACGGCAGATCGCGGTAGCTCTTTTGCCCTTGGTTGAAGATCTGCACGTGGCCGGGGCAGTTCATCGGCTTCACCGCCAACACTTCGCCTTCCACCGTTTCACAGGTGAACATGTTGGCGTGGAATTTCTGCCAGTGGCCGGACTTCTCCCACAGCGCGCGATCTAAGATCTGCGGGGCCTTGACCTCCTGATAGCCGGCGGCGTCGAGCCGGCGCCGCAGATAGTTTTCCAGCACCTGCCACAGCCTCCAGCCCTTCGGGTGCCAGAACACCATGCCGCGCCCCTCTTCCTGGAAATGGAAGAGTTCGAGCTGACGTCCAAGTTTGCGGTGATCGCGCTTCTCGGCCTCTTCGAGACGATGCAGATAAGCCTCGAGCTGCTTTTCGTCCGACCAGGCCGTGCCATAAATGCGCTGCAGCTGTTGGTTCTTCGCATCGCCGCGCCAATAGGCGCCGGCAAGCTTCATTAGCTTGAACGCTTTGCCGAGCCGGCCGGTTGATGGCAGGTGTGGGCCGCGACAGAGGTCCTTCCAGTCCTTGCCTTGCCGATAGACCGTGATCGGCTCGCCTGGCGGGATGATGTCGTCGATGATCTGCGCCTTGAACGTCTCGCCGATTGAATTGAAGTGCGCAATCGCCTCTTCGCGATTCCACACCTCGCGCTGAATCGGCAAATCGGCGTCGACGATCTCCTTCATGCGCTTTTCGATCTTTTCGAAATCGTCGGTCGAAAACGGCTCATCGCGCGCGAAGTCGTAATAAAAGCCATCCTCGACGGTTGGGCCGATCGTGACCTGCGTGCCCGGGAACAACTCCTGCACCGCCTGGGCCAGCACGTGCGCTGCGTCGTGACGCAAGACTTCAAGGCCGTCGGCGCTGTCTCGTGTGACCAATTCGAACTTGCCGCCCTGCTCGATCGGACGATTCAGGTCCCACCAGCCGCCATCGATCTTGGCGGCGACGACCTTCTTGGCCAGCGATTTGGAAATGCCCTCCGCCACCGCGAGCGGCGTCACGCCATCCTCGTAGCTGCGCTCAGCGCCGTCGGGAAATTTGAGAGAGATGCTCATGGATTACTCGTTGCGGATTCGGCTTCCGGCGGCGCGCGATAGCCGCCCTTCCAGTCGCCGTATTGCCACGGGCGCCACCAGGAATTCCTCCTGATCTCGCGCGGCGCGGGATCCCAACCGTGCCCGCCCCAGGGCGCGCAACGGCAGAGCCTAGCCCCAGCCATCCAGCTTCCCGCCCACGCGCCGTGCAGGCGGACGCAATCGGCGGCGTAGGATGAACACGTCGGCTGATAGCGGCAGCCGCGCCCGACCAAGGGCGAGAGCGTCCACTTGTAGAGCTGGATAAGGCCCAGAAGGCCCCGCGCAGGAATGCTCGGCGACATGACGAAACGGATTTCTTTGAATGATTGACCGGGACGCATAGTGCCGCCGCTGCGGCGCGCCCGATCTCGCGCCGCCGGCGTCAGTAGGTAGTCGTCGTGGTCTCAAAACGCCTGTGCATGGGGCGGATATAACTGCTTCGCGCCGCCCGCTCAACCTTGGCCAGCCGCGCGATCGACCTTGCGGCACTGCACCAGCGTGTAAGCGCCCCAGCACTCGACATAGGCCGCGCCTGGCATGTCCACCGTGAATTTGGAAGCCAGGTAGTAGTTATCGTAGCGTCCCTGACCGGCCAGCATGCCGGTGAAGAAATCGACCACGCTGTCGAGCGAGACCCCGGTCGGACTGCGGACCTCGTCCGACTCGGTGTTCGCTTCGCCTTCCAGCACCGCCCGCGCAGCTTCTTCGTGCGCCTCGCGCGGCGGCACCGTGAAGTACGCGGCGGCGCCAGCGATGATCAGCAAAAGCACAAGGCGAATCGGCTAGGCCGCCTGCTCCGCGCGGCTGCACTGCACCTGCGTGAAAGCGCCCCAGCAACTCACGACGGCTTGCCCATCTAGCGTCACGTCGTACTTGGCGGCGACGTAATAATTTGTGTAAGCGCGGTCGCCGGCGATGCTGGCGCCGAAACTCTCCAGTCCTTCGGAAATGTTCGACGGATCGCTTAAAACCGCGTCAGCGGCTTGGCGCATGGTCGGCTCGTCCGGCCGCGTAAAATAGCCCGCGACGGCGGCGATGATCAAAAGCAGCAGGATCAGCCTCAGCATGAAAATCTCCCTGGTTCCCCACACGCAAGGCTAACCACGCGCGCGCCTCGCGCCAAGCAGTTCATGAAACTTTGCGGCGTTTGACAGGCGTAGGCGGCGGAAAAGCGGTCGACAGCTTCTTCGGCGCCACAGCGCGCCAACTCTCGTCGAGATAGTCGACAAGCTTGGTCATCGGCGGCTTGGCCTTGGCGGCAAACGTGAACGTCACCCAGCCCGATTTGGCCATGCCATAGCCGGTCGGCTCAGCGCCCTTGAGCTTCAGCGCCTCCTCGTTGCGGTACGGCAGCTTCATCGAACAATTGAACCCGCCGTCGTCGCGACCGGTGAGGAACAAGAAGACTTTCTTGCCGGCCGCCTTGTAGGCGTGATGATCCCACGGGAAGTCTTCGCGCGTCTCTGGATACTTCAGCGCCGCGGCGCGCAATTTCTTCGCGTCCGCGTGTTTGAGCGGCGGCGCGGCGGTCATGGGGCACGCCCGCGCTGCGCCTGATCCAACGCCTCGACCGCAGCATCGAACGCGAGCATCGTACTGGCGTGGCGGGGCGGATATTCGCGGACGCCTTCAAGATGGCGCAGTTCCCAAAACCGCCCGGCTGGCGGTTGCGCGCCATCCTTCAGCATGGCGCGAAGCGCGTCGCGCGCGGCGCGGATTTCCTGGGGCGTCGCGCCAACGGCGTGCATAGCCAGAACGCCGGTGGCGGCCTGCCCGAGCGCGCACGCTTTCGGGTGCACGGCAATCTCGCTGACGACGCCGTCATTCAGCTTCAACTCCACTGTGACGACCGATCCGCAGACGCGGCTCACCTTGGTCGCCGCGCCATCCGGCGCGTCCAGGCGCCCGACGTGGGGTATGTCGGCGGCAAGCTCGAGGATGCGCGGGTGGTAGAGATCGTCCATCCGCCTTTATGTGGCCTTCCTTAGCGGCCACGCAACGGCCAGTATCGGGCGCGCGGAGGCCAACATGCGCAGACGCTTGTTTCTAGCTTCGGCCGCAGCCGCGGCGGCTTTCCCCACGCTGACGCGTGCGCAGGAGGCTGAGCAAGAAGCTGCCGGGCAAGAGGAGGCGCCGGCGGGCGCCCCGGGCGTCACGATCGATGCGCCTGCCCCGATGATCGAGCCCGCCAACGCGCTCGAATTCGCGTTCGTCTCGGCGCTCACCAACGAGAACATGCGTCCTGTCTTCCGCCGCTATTTGATGGATACGCACGTCGCGCTGGCGATGAGCGGAGAAGGCGCCAACGCAACCGCGCTCGAAGTGGAAGTTGAGGATGGCTTCGTTGCCGCCGCTATCTTCACCAGCGCGGCCCGCGTCGACGACGTGCTCGGTGAAGATGCGCCGCGCATCATGATCAATGGCCGCGCGGCGTTCGAGCGGCTAGAAGGCAAGAACGTCGTCATCAATTATCGGCTGCGCCCGATGCTGACGCTCGAACCGGAAGACGTGGCGCGCTATCTCGAAGCGCCTGGCGAGAGCTCAGCCGGGCCCTCCCAATAGCCCGTCGTTGCCGCAACGGCGATCGTACAGACCACGCGTGCGGGCAAGCCGCCCATTGCTGCCCTCATCGAACAAATGCACCTGCCAAGTGTGCGTGCATCCGCTGCGCGTGGCCGTGTGACGACACACCTGCACCGGCGGATCGCCGCGGCCGTTCTCCGCGCGCGGCGCCGCGCCACAATTGAAGTCGTTGCGGCGCAGATCGGCGGAAACCGCAGAGATCGCGAGCCCGGCGCCGTAGCGCGTGTTCACGTTCTGCTGAAACGCCTGCAGTGTCGCTGCTTCTGAAGCATTCTGCCAATTACCGAGATCGAGCGGCGAGGACGGGATCGCGCTGGGGCCCGACGGCGTGCCGGCGCCGCCGACCGGCCTGGTCGCGCAAACGCCGAGCGACAA
>CALBSY010000384.1 GCA_937967725.1 uncultured Alphaproteobacteria bacterium
TCCGGGGGGTTACGTCCAGGATCCGAGCAGGACCGCGAGGTCGGCGCCGTCCACCACCCAGTCGAAGGGCATGTCGGGGCCGAGCGCAACGCGGGCGGCGCCCGTTAGCGTGGCGAAATCGATCAGCAACGTCGGTTTATCCTCGCATGCACGCGTCAGCGCGTCGGCGAGGATCAGCCGTCCTTCGGCGTCAGTGTTGTCGATCTCGACGCTCAATCCCTTGCGGCTGGCGATCACGTCGCCCGGCCGGAAAGCGTCGCCCGAAATCGCGTTCTCGACGACCGGCAGAAACAGATCGAGCCGCACGTTGAGCTTCGCCTGCATCACGATTTGCGCCAGCGCCAGCGCGTGCGCGGCGCCGCCCATGTCCTTTTTCATCAGGCGCATGCCGGCGGACGGTTTGATGTCGAGCCCGCCGGTGTCGAAACAGACGCCCTTGCCGACAATGGCTACGCGCGGCGCCTTTACGTCGCCCCACGAGAGATGCAGCAGGCGCGGCGCTTGCTTCGCTGCGCGGCCCACGGCGTGGATCAGCGGATAATTCTGCGTCAGCAATTCATCGCCGACGACTGCTTCGAACCGCGCGCCGCATTCGCTGGCGACCTTCTGCGCCGCCGCGTGCAGCGCCTCCGGCCCCATGTCGTTGGTCGGCGTGTTGACAAGGTCGCGCGCCAGCCAGGACGCCTCGATGATGCGCCCAGCTTCGGCCATGTCCGCCCCATCCGGCGGCGCGAGCCGCGGCGCGGGCCGCTTGCGCGGCTTGTAACGGTCGAACGCGTAGGCGCCTAAACCCCAAGCCACGGCGACTGCCGTCGGCGCGAACTCGTGCGGAGTGAACGTCAGCCGATAGTCGCCCGCCGGCAGATGTTGCGCTAGCGCGCCGATCGCCATCGCGTTGGCTTTGTCGCCGACGCCGAACAGCACCCGCTCAATCGCGCCATCGGTGGCCGGCACGAGCAGGATGCGCCCGTTTTGCGCCTGGAAGTCGTGCGCCGCGGCCATGCGTTGCAGGGTGTCGGAGTGGCGCTCGATCCAAGTGCGCCATTCGCCAGTACGGAGGGCATGGATCGGAACGGCAGGGGCGTCCTTATCCGCCAGGAAGGGGAGGTTCATGCGGCTTCCTACTACGCCATTAGCTCTTTGTTGAGCAGTGCAATGTCACGTTAGGGCCTTATTAGGATTCGCGCCGATGTCTCGCTTGCCGCTCGCCATGATCGCAGTTTCCGCGCTGGCCGCCTGCGCCAGCACCGGCGATGGCGCGGGCGCGGACAACAGGGCTGCTGTGTCCGCAGCCGCGGCGCCGCGCACGACGGTCGACCGCGCCGCGCGCGATCGCATCGTGCGTGAAGACATGCTGACGCAAATGGCGTTTTGGGCTGCGGAGTACCAGACTTTCCCAAACGATCTCGAAGCGGCGCAGCGATTAGCCGACGCCCTTCGCCGCGGCGGCCGGCCTGATCGCGCCGCGCAGGTCGCGGCAGAAGCGATCGGCCGCTTTCCAGAGGACCGCCAGCTTCTCTCGATCTACGGTTATGCGCAGATTGCCGCCGGACGTCCGCACGAAGCGTTGCGGCCGTTAGCGATGGTCGCGGCGTCGGAACCGGCGAACTGGCAGGCGCGCTCAGCGCTTGGGGCGGCGCTCGATCAGCTCGGCCGCTTCGATGAAGCGCGTCGCGCCTATCAAGAAGCGCTCGCGCTGCAGCCGGGAAATGCGCGCGTGCTGACCAACCTGGGCGTCTCGCACATCATGGCTGGTGAGCCCGCGGAGGCCGAACGCTATCTGCGGCAAGCGATCGACCAGGGCAGTGCGCCGCCGGAGGCGCGCCAAAACCTCGCGATTTCTCTAGCGTTGCAAGGCCGCTTCGATGAGGCCGAGCAGATCGAACGGATCGATCTGCCGCCTGCGCAAGCGGCGGAGAACATGCGCTATCTGCGTGGTTTGCTGAGCGATCCGCGCCGCTGGGGCGACATGGGCCGCCCTGGCTAAGGAAGTTCTCGCTCGTCTATGATTGAACGCCGCAGCGTGCGCAGACGCGCTTAACGGCCTTCCATCAGATGGCTGACTTGGATCAGCGCCGGGCCGATGATCACAGCGAACAGCACCGGCAGGAAGAACACGATCATCGGTACGGTGAGCTTAGGAGGGAGAGCCGCGGCCTTCTTCTCCGCCTCAGATAACCGCAGTTCGCGGTTTTCTTTCGCCATCACGCGCAGCGCCTGTCCAACCGCGGTGCCGTATTTCTCCGCCTGCGTCATCGCCATGGCGACTGACTTCACGCCGGGATGGTTGGTGCGCCGGGCCAGATTTTCGTAGGCCATGCGGCGCTCAGGCAGATAGGAGAGCTCAGCCGTGGTCAGCGCGAACTCTTCGGCCAGCTCGACCGAGGCCGGGGCGATCTCCTGACCGACACGCTGCAGGGCCATTTCAATCGACATGCCGCTCTCAACGCAGATCAGCATCATGTCGAGGCTGTCAGGAAACGCCTGCATGATCTTGTTGCGGCGATTGTCGGCTAGGTTCTTGAGATACAGGTTGGGCGCGTAGAAGCCGAGCGCCACGCCGCCCACAACGGCCGCCAACTTCATCGGCATCGAAAGGTCCGCCCCCATGAAGATGACGTATCCCAGGGCGAGGACGCCGAACGCGATCGGCAGCGCAGCGCGGTAGAAATAGAACATGGTCTGCGCTGCGTTGCCGCGGAGGCCGGCGCGAATGAGCTTTTCTGCGAGCGCGTCGTCCGCGAGCATCTTCTGCAGATTGAGACGATCGACCAGGCTCTTGGCGAAGCTGTTGGCGTTCTTGTGCTGCAGCCCGGCGCCCCCGCGAGCGAGGTCGGCGCGACTGCGCTTGCGCAGCTCTTCGCGCTTTTTGGCGACTTCCTTCAGCCGCGAGCCAAGCTTGTTCTCCGCCAAGCTCGGTGCGGCGATAGTGACGATCGTGGCAAAGCACGCGAGCGCGGCGAGAGCGCCGGCGATATTGAGCGGATCGGTAAGGGTCTCGACCATGTTGCGCTCAGAACTTGAAGTTGACCATGCGGTTCATAATGAAGATCCCGATCGACATCATCGTCGCCGCGCCCAGCAGGATGAGATGGCCGGTGGGATCGGTGAATAGCACCGAAATGTAGGCGGGGCGCGTGAAGTAGACCAACGCCATGACGATGATCGGCAGTGCGCCGATGATCATGGCGGAAGCCTTTGCTTCGGCGGAAAGCGCCTTCACCTTCTCCTTCATCAATTTGCGCGACCGCAGCACGGTGGAGAGGTTGCCCAGGGACTCGGAGAGGTTGCCGCCCGTCTTCTGCTGAATCACAAGCACAATCGAAAAGAAGTTCACTTCAGGAAGCGGCATGCGGTCATACATGCGTTGCATGCTTTGCTCGAGCGGCACGCCCATCGCTTGCGAGTCGCACAGCGATTGGAATTCCGTCCTCAGCGGCTCCGGGCTTTCGCCGGCGATGATGCGCAGACATTGGTTGAGCGGCAAACCCGACTTCACGCCGCGAACAATCACGTCGATCGCGTCAGCCAATTGGTTGGAGAATTTCTTCTGCCGGGCGCTGACCAGCATGCCCAAAACCCAGCGCGGCAAACCGAAGAGGCCGATGAAGAAACCCATGGCGGCGCCGATCGGTCCTTGGATCAGCAAGCCAGCCAGCGCCAGCACCGCGCCCATCAGTCCTGACAGCACCCAAAACACGACGGGCGAAAGATTGATCCCCGCCTGAGCAATCATGCCTTTCACGGAGAAGCGCCGCCTGCGCGAGGCCTTCTCGGAGTTGGATAGCTCTTTCAGCGCCTCTTGCGTCGATTGCCGGCGCTTCAGCGCCGCCAAGTTCTCGGCTTGTTTGCCGCGGTCGGGTTTTCCTGTCCCGGCGACGGCTTTGACGCGTTTGCTCGCCGTGGCAGGCTGATTGTTGGCCGTGAGCGCAATGCCGGCGCCGCCGATGGCGACGAACGCGAGCACCGCCGCCAGAAGCGCGGGATCCATTAGGCGTTCTCCGCTTCGTCGAGCGCCTGCGCCAACTCTTTCTCGAGGCCGAAGTAGCGCGCGCGCTCCCAGAAACGCGGGCGGCCTACGCCAGTCCCTTTGTGGCGGCCCTGAATGCGCCCGTTCTGATCTTCGCCCTGGATCTCGTAAACCAGCAGGTCTTGCGTGATGATCGTATCGCCTTCCAGGCCCAGCACTTCAGTGATCTGCGTGATGCGGCGCGAACCGTCGCGCAGGCGCGCGGCCTGGATGACCACGTCGACGGCGGCGACGATAATCTCGCGGATCGTCTTCGGCGGCAGTGAGAAACCACCCATCGTGATCATGGATTCAAGACGGGAGAGGGCTTCGCGCGGCGTGTTGGCGTGCAGCGTGCCCATCGAGCCGTCGTGGCCCGTGTTCATGGCTTGCAGCAAGTCGAACGACTCGCTGCCGCGCACCTCGCCGACGATGATCCGTTCCGGGCGCATCCGCAGACAGTTCTTGACCAAGTCCCGCATCGTCACTTGGCCGGTGCCTTCAAGGTTCGGCGGCCGCGTTTCCAGGCGAACCACGTGTGGTTGCTGCAATTGCAACTCCGCGGCGTCTTCGCAGGTGATGACGCGCTCGGTCGGATCGATGAAAGCGGTCAGCGTGTTGAGTAGGGTGGTCTTGCCCGAGCCCGTACCGCCTGAGATCAGCACGTTGCATCGGCAGGCGCCGATAATTTGCAGGATTTTCGCACCCGCGGGCGAGATCGAGCCGAACTCCACCAAATTGGAGAGCTTCAGCTTATCCTTCTTGAACTTCCGGATTGTCAGCGTGGGCCCATCGATGGCCAGTGGCGGCACGATGACGTTGACGCGCGAGCCGTCGGGCAGGCGCGCGTCGCAAATCGGCGAACTTTCATCAACGCGGCGGCCAACTTGGCTCACGATACGCTGGCAGATGTTCATCAGCTGGCCGTTGTCGCGGAAACGGATGCCCGTCTTGGAAATCTTGCCGTTGACTTCGATGAACACCGAGTTGGAGCCGTTGACCATT
>CALBSY010000385.1 GCA_937967725.1 uncultured Alphaproteobacteria bacterium
CCTCGCAACTGTCGCCAGGTCGATATGGAGAACTCCCGCTACATCGATACGGTGCATGGCCGCATTGTGGTTGAACTTTACCCGCAAGTGGCGCCGCGGCATGTGGAGCGGCTGCTGACGCTAACGCGGGCGGGCTATTACGACGGCCTCACGTTCCACCGTGTGATCGATGATTTCATGGCGCAGACCGGCGATCCGCTCGGCACTGGCGAGGGCGCATCGACTCTGCCGGATCTGCAGGAAGAGTTCATGTTCCGGCGCGGACCCGACATGCTGTTCAGCCCTGCCGCGGAGCAGAACCGCGCCCGTCTCTGCTTCGACAAGACGCTGCTGATGGAAAGCCAGCCTGATGCGCAAATGTCTGTGACTGCGGACGGGCGCGTGTCGGCCAACGCGATCCACTGCCAGGGCGTCGTCTCAATGGCGCGCGCCGACAATCCGAATTCCGCCAACAGCCAGTTCTTCATCATGCGCGCGCCCAACACCGCGCTCGACAAGCGCTACACGATCTTCGGCCGCGTTGTATGGGGGATGGACGCGGTGATGCCCTTGGCCGTCGGCAACCCGCCGCCCAACCCGGATCGCATGCTTGCAGTGCGCGTCGCCGCTGATGTGCCGATTGAGGAGCGCGCGCCAATCTACGTGCTGCGCACCGATGGTCCGGACCTGCGGGAGCTGATCGACGGCACCCGGCGCGAACGCCGCGCCGACTTCTCGGTTTGCGATGTAGAGATTCCCGCGCGCGTGCCGCGCAGCAACGATAGAGAGAGACGCTGGTGGTCGATCATTCCTTTCATACCCTGACGCTTGAACTCGACACCGGTACGGTGAAGGTCAGGTTCCGTCCGGATTTGGCGCCCAAGCACGTGCAGCGCATCGGCGAACTGGCCAATGAAGGATTTTATAACGGCGTGCCGTTTCACCGCGTCATCGCCGGCTTCATGGCGCAAGGCGGCGATGGGAAGAATTTCAATGGCACCGGCGGCTCGTCCAAGCCCAATCTCGGCGCCGAGTTCTCGGCCGAGCCGCATGTGCGTGGCGTTTGCTCGATGGCGCGCACGAGCGATCCGAACTCCGCCAACAGTCAGTTTTTCATCTGCTTCGATGACGCCCGCTTCCTCGACCGCCAATACACGGTGTGGGGCGAGGTGACCGAAGGCATGGACGCTGTGGACGCGCTGCCCAAGGGCGAACCGCCGCGCAACCCAGGCAAGATCGTCACCGCGCGCGCGGAATGAGCGCGCCCCTCCTCCAGCGCTGGCGCGCGCTGGCCGGAGAGGGTGCGGATGCGCTGGGCCAGACGTTGATCCAGGCCTGGGATGAGCCGCATCGCGTCTATCACGACCGCACGCATCTCATCTGGCTGCTGGACGAGGCTGAGCGGCGTGCAGCGCTCATCGAGGACATGCGTTTCGTCGGTTACGCGATCTGGTTTCACGACGCGATCTACGTGATCGGCGGAAGAGAGACCGACGGGTCCGTCTGGCCTGACAACGAAGCCCGCAGCGCCGCTTGGGCGCGAGCGGCTATTCCGGATGCCGCGCTGGCAGAGCGCGTCGGACACGTCATCGAGATGACGCGAAAGCACCATGAGGGAGTGGCGTCCGGCGACGCAGCGCTTTTTCTCGACATGGACATCGCCATCCTCGGCCAGCCGTGGGAGATCTATTGCGCCTATGCGGCGGCGATCCGGCGGGAGTTCGCGGCTTACCATGATGGCGCATACGCCGCTGGGCGCGGGCGCTTTCTTGAAGAGCAGCTCGAACGGCCGCGCACGTTTCGAACCGATGTTTACGAGCGCGAACTGGGTGAGCAGGCGCGCGCGAACATGCGCTGGGAGTGCGAAGAAATGCGTCGTGGGCGTATGGTCAAGGGCTGATGCGCGTCGATCTGTTCGATTTCGATCTGCCGGAAGAGCTTATCGCGCTGAGACCAGCGCGTCCGCGCGACAGCGCGCGGCTCCTGCATGTGCGCGCCGATGGCGCGTTTGAAGATCGGGTTGTGCGCGAAGCGCCTACTTTGTTCAGGCGCGGCGATCTTTTGGTGTTTAACGATACGCGCGTCATTCCCGCCCGTCTCAACGGCGTGCGCGTGCGCGATGGCACCAGCGTGACCGTGGAGGCGACGCTCCTGAAACGGCTTTCGCCCTCACGCTGGTCGGCTTTGGCAAAACCGGGCAAGCGGCTGAAGGAGGGTGACCGCATTCGTTTCGGCGCGATGGATGAACGCGCGTGCTTGCTGGACGTGCTCGACGCGACGGTGGCGGGAAAGGGCGCGGAAGGCGAAGTCACGCTCGCGTTCGACTTGGCCGGCTCCGATCTTGACGCGGCGATCGCGGCGGCGGGCGCGATGCCGTTGCCGCCTTACATCGCCGGGCGGCGCGCGCCGGACGAACAAGACCAGCGCGACTATCAGACGGTTTATGCGGCGAAGGAGGGCGCCATCGCCGCACCGACGGCCGGGCCGCGCGTCAACGAGGCGCTATTGGCGGCGCTCGACGCGGCTGGCGTCGAGCGCGCGCACGTGACTCTGCACGTTGGAGCGGGGACATTTCTACCGGTGAAGGCGGAGGATACAGCGCAACACACCATGCACGCCGAGTGGCGAGAGATTGCGCCGCAGACGGCGGACGCCATCAATCGCGCGAAGGCGGAAGGCCGCCGGGTGATCGCCATCGGCACCACGGCGCTGCGTTCGCTGGAGTCGGCGGCCGACG
>CALBSY010000386.1 GCA_937967725.1 uncultured Alphaproteobacteria bacterium
GTCATATGCTTCAGGTCCGGCGACGCGCGCACCTCGCCCACCGTGATCGACGCGCCCTGCAGATCGGGATCACGCAAATCTTCGCGCGCGATGATGTCCACGAGCGCGTGGCGCACCAGCTCCGCCGCGCGCAGCTGGCGCTGCGATGGGCCGCCGCGTTCCTGACCTCGCGCTTTGCGTTTCATTTTACTGCGCCGTGTAGGCGTAAGCGTTGCACAATTGCGGATCTTGGTTCGACGGCGGCTGCGCGTCGCCGCGAAACGCCGCGATCTTGAAGCCCCAGCGCCCGCTGCCGTCGACGAACTCACTGACCGCCATGTAGCGCGTGCTCGCCTCGCCACAGAGGCCGCCTTGGCTCGCGCTGTTGGTGACGTTCTCGCTTAGCACCCGGTAGAGATAGACGCTGACGCGCGGATCGCCCCCCAAAACCGCGGCGAAGCTTTGGCCCCCGACGCCCGAGCGCGAATCCGCCGGCACTTCCGAATACGGCTGCGCGCGGATGGTGACGCCGTTGGCAAACGCAAAAATCGCCGGCCCGCCGCGATTGCCTTCGAGGCTGACGCGCAAATTGCCCGAAACGGTTCGCGCCGCATCCGACGCCGCACGCCATTGCGAGCGCGCCACAGCAGGCTCCTCTTGCGGCACCACATCAACGCGGGTCTCTGGCTCGACGATCGTCGATCCTGCGGGGCGGGAACTCTGCTCGCCCTGGTTCTCACCCGAGCATCCGCCGGCAAAGAGGCTAAATCCCGCAATCGCGGAGAGCAACAAAGTGCGCATCGCGGACCTCAGAGCGAACGCTGAACCACTTCGACGTTGAAGCACTCGATAACGTCGCCTTGCTTGATGTCCTGAAATGGACCGAAGCTCATGCCGCACTCCTGACCGGAGACAACTTCGTTCACTTCGTCCTTGAAGCGCTTCAGCGTCGTGAGCACGCCCATTTCCTGGATTACGACGTTGTCGCGCAGGATGCGCACTTTGGCGCCTTTGCGCACTACACCGTCGGTGACGCGGCAGCCTGCGACCTTGCCCACCTTCGAGATAGTGAACACCTCCAACACCTCGGCGTTGCCGAGGAAGGTCTCGCGATGTTGTGGCGCGAGCATCCCGGACATGACGCCTTTGATGTCGTCGATCAGGTCATAGATAATGTTGTAGTAGCGGATTTCGACGCCTTCGCGCTCGGCCAAGTCGCGTGCTTCCTTCGATGCGCGGACGTTGAAGCCAATGATCGGGGCGCCGGAGCCCTTGGCCAGTTGGACGTCGGATTCGTTGATGGCGCCGACGCCAGACAGCACGACGCGCGCTCGCACTTCCTCGTGCGCCAACTTTTCCAAAGATCCGACGATAGCTTCGGCCGAACCTTGCACGTCGGCCTTAATGACCAGCGGCAATTCTTTCGCCGTCGAGTCCTTGAACTTGGCCATCATGCTTTCGAGCGAGGCGCCTGGGCGCGGCGCACCACCAACCGATTTCTGCTTCTTGGCGCGGGCGCGATAGTTGGCGACTTCGCGCGCGCGGTTTTCGTTCTCGACCACGTTCAGCGTATCGCCAGGCTCGGGCACGCCTTCGAGACCCATGATCTCCACCGGCTCGGACGGGCCCGCTTCCTGCAATTGCTGGCCGCGCTCGTTGGTGATGGCGCGAATGCGGCCAATCTGCGCGCCGACGACAACGATGTCGCCGCGCTTCAGCGTGCCGCGGGTAATCAGCACAGTCGCGACCGTGCCGCGCCCTTTGTCGAGTTTTGACTCGATAACCGTCGCCTCTGCAGCCCGATCGGGATTGGCCTTGAGGTCCATGACTTCGGATTGCAGCAGAATGGTCTCGACCAACTTGTCGAGCCCCGTCTTCTTCAGCGCCGAAACTTCCACCGCCAGCACGTCGCCGCCGTGCGCCTCGGTAATAATCTCATGCTGCAGCAAATCGGTCAGAACACGCTGCGGATTGGCTTCAGGCTTATCGATCTTATTGATCGCAACGATGATCGGCGCGCCGGATGCCTTGGCGTGCTGGATCGCTTCCGCCGTCTGCGGCATGACGCCATCATCGGCGGCGACGACGAGGACGACGATGTCCGTCACTTGCGCGCCGCGCGCGCGCATGGCGCTGAACGCCGCGTGGCCCGGCGTATCCAGGAACGTGACGCGGCTGCCGTCCTTCAGGCGCACCTGATAGGCGCCGATATGCTGGGTGATGCCGCCGTGTTCGCCGGAGGCCACGTCGGTTTCGCGCATCGCATCCAGCAGCGAGGTCTTGCCGTGATCGACGTGGCCCATGACCGTCACCACCGGCGGACGCGGCTTTAGCGTTTCCGGCGCGTCTTCCTCGCCGGCCAAACCCTCTTCCACGTCCGATTCAGCCACGCGCTTAACAGTGTGGCCATGCTCGGTGGCGATGAGCTCCGCGGTGTCTGCGTCGAGTTCATCGCTCTGCTTCAGCATCTGGCCTTGGCGCATCGTGAATTTGATGATGTCGGCCACGCGCACGGCCAT
>CALBSY010000387.1 GCA_937967725.1 uncultured Alphaproteobacteria bacterium
CGCACCCATTCGCAGGCGACGGAGCGTGCGGTCCACAGCACCAGCACCGCCTTCGCCGCCGCGATTTCCGCTTCGATGGTGGCGTCCCAGCTGGTGCGGGGGTCGATGCGCTCGTCGTACCAGACCGAGTAGCCCGCCTCCTTCAGCCGCTGAATAGTGTCTTCCGCGAGGTGCTTGTCCTCACGCTTGTAGGAAATGAAAATGTCCGCCACAAGCACCCCTCCCACGCCGCACGGCCCATTGGGGCACAGCGCGGTGGATGGGACAACTCAAAACCGCCCGCCCCCCAGGGGCTAGATTTTGCGCGCGGCCAGGAAAATGCGCGGCTCTTGTTTACGGCGCGTGCCGTGACGATCGCGTTCAACGATTTCGAACCCCGCCGCGGCGATGTCGCGCTCAAGCTCCTCGGCCGAGAGGAATCCGACATATGGCGCCTGACCGAACACTTGCATCACCGGCACGGCGAGGCGGATCAGCGGGTTCATTTCCGTGAGGCAGGGCGTCTTGGAGATGAACAGACCGCCCGGCTTGAGCAGGCGATGCACAGTTTGCAGCGCCGCTTCGCGCGCCTCGATGAGATGCAGCAGATTGAAGGCGAGCGCCGCATCGAACGAAGCATCCGGCCACGCCGCGGAATCCGCGGCGCCGACCGCGAACTCCAGATTGGCTACGCCTTCGGCGGCGGCTTTCTCGCGGCCGATGGCGATCATCTCCGGTGAAATATCCGTCGCCACATAGCGCGCCACCGAAGGCGCGAGCCGCAACGCGGTTGTGCCGGTTCCGGCGCCCAACTCCCACGCCGTGTCGCCCGGCTTGAGATAGTGGCGCGCGCGTTCGAGCGTGCGCTCGTAGCCCGCCGTATCGGCGATCTTGCTGGCGGCGTATTTGCGGGCGGCGCGGTCCCAGAAGCGGGCGCTATCGACGGCGGGCATGCAGACTCCTTGGCGGCGCGTATGCGTGACCGCGCGTCAGCAGACAAGCATGACGGGCGCGTGACGCCGCGTTATCCTCACGGCATGCCGCAGACGCCGCACCAGCGCGCCGAAGAGCAGCTCACCGCATACGGGCTGACGTTTCCGGAGACCAGCGCCGGGCCGGGCTGGATTCCGACGCGCGCGCTGTACGTGCGCAAGAAGATGTTCGCGGTGTTCGGCGCGCGCGGCGAAGCGCTCGATGCGCTGACGTTGCTGATGAAGCTGCCGGTGTCGGCGGAGATGGCCGAAGCGCTTTATTTCGTGCGGCCGGCGCGCGGCTGGTTCAAGCAGCACAATTGGGTGACGGCGCATTTCGCGGCGGACGATGACATCCTGGCGGAGTTGGACACGCTGAAGGGCTGGCTGAAGCAGAGTTACGTCGCGGTGGCGCCGAAGACGCTGGGACGGATGGTGGACTGAGTACGACATGCTAGGAGTTGGGCGGGGGACTGATGATGCCGCGCCAAATTTGGCAGATCGCTAGCGCGCTTGGCCTCGGCGCAAGCGTGCTGTCGCTAACTTCACTAATACTGCAGGGCTTCGCGCTCGGCGTAAGTGCGCCGATCGGCGCCATGATCGAGTTCTATGAGGCGCTGTTGCACACACTGCTTGGCTGGGCCGAGGGCCCATTGGAGCAAGTCGCCGACAGCGTGGAGCGCCTAGTTGGCGTCCAACTACACCCATCGCCGGAATGGAAACATGTCTTCGTACTGGTTTGGCTCTACTTCAGCACCGACGCTCGCAGCTCATTCCTTCAAGGGCGCTCGGTGACCGGCGCAACAACGCTGGTCATTGGTTTCGTCGTATCCATCGCAGCCGTCGTCGTTTCCGGCGGCGGCGGCTCGGCAACACTGGCAGACGTGCTTTGGGCGATTGGCGCGCCCCTCGCTGGCTTCGTCATGCACGCAGCAATCGAGTCCGCACTTACCACGATTTTCTACAGAGAGCCTGACCGCAGCATTGCAGGCTCTCTGCGGTATTACTTCATGACAGAAATCCTTTCCGCATTGCTTGCCGGTGCGGTGGCGTTGGCAATCGCCATCGCGACGTTGCCGGCGCTTGGCGCATCCTGGGCAGCGATTGCCGCGCTTGGCAGTTTTGTTTTCTCGCGCGGGACATTTTGGTTGCTGCGCGGCGCCTACCTTGGTTTCACCGACCGCGCTGAGGACGAGACGAGTTTACGACGCTTCCTACGGTCTGGTAGCGGTCAGTTCGGATTGCTGTTGTTTTCGGTGCTCTGCGGCGCGGTCCTATTTGTGGCACTCAACGCTGGCATAGGCTGACCTACTTCCCCTCGAACAGGGCGCCGGTTTGCGGCGGCGTGCGCGGCGCCACCTTGCCTAGTCGCTCGTACGCTTTCGGCGCGGCGACGCGGCCGCGCGGCGTGCGCATGACGAAGCCCTGCTGCATCAGATAGGGCTCGATCACGTCTTCGATGGCGTCGCGCGCTTCGGCCAGTGCGGCGGCGAGCGTGTCGACGCCGACGGGGCCGCCGGAATAGGTCTCCACCAGCGCATGCAGATAGCGGCGGTCGAGCATGTCGAGGCCATCGCTATCAACATCGAGGCGCTTCAGCGCGCTATCGGCCAGCTTGGCGTCAATCGCTTCCGCGCCGGCGTCGGCGAAATCGCGCACGCGGCGCAACAGGCGCACGGCGACGCGCGGCGTGCCGCGCGCGCGCTTGGCGATCTCGACCGCGCCTTCCGCCGTGATTGGCGCGCCGAGCTTTTCGGCGGCGCGGGTGACGATGCCGATCAGATCTTCCGGCCCGTAGAAATCCAAGCGCACCGGAATGCCGAAGCGATCACGCAATGGCGTGCCGAGCAGGCCCGCGCGCGTGGTGGCGCCGACGAGGGTGAACGGCGAAAGATCGATGCGCACGCTGCGCGCGGACGGGCCTTCGCCGATGATGATGTCGAGGTGATAATCCTCCATCGCCGGATAGAGGATTTCCTCCACCGCCGGCGCGAGGCGGTGAATCTCGTCGATGAACAGCACGTCGCGCGGTTCGAGATTGGTGAGCAGCGCGGCGAGATCGCCGGCGCGCGCAATCACCGGCCCGCTGGTGGCGCGAAAGCCGACGCCGAGCTCGCGCGCGAGAATTTGCGCCAGTGTGGTTTTGCCGAGGCCCGGCGGACCCGAGAGCAGCACGTGATCCATCGCCTCGCCGCGGCCGCGCGCGGCGTCGACGAACACTTTGAGATTGGCTTTGGCCTGCGGCTGGCCGACGAATTCGTCGAACGCCTGCGGGCGCAGCGCACGGTCGGCCCCCTCTCCGGGCATGCGCTCAGGGCTCGTGATGCGTTCCGCGGGTTCAGCCATGGGGCTTGCTTAGCAGATTCGGGGTTCGCAAATCGTTCTCATGGCTGAGGCCGGTTGTGACGCCGCGCCGCGCAGACGATAGGAAGGCCCCATGAATGCTGAAGAATTCACCGATCTGAAGAAGCGGGCCGAGGGCGGGGACGTCAAATCCATGACCGCGTTCGGCAAAGTGCTGATCGCGGGCGCCGATGGGCGCGCTGTCCACCTGCCGAGCGGCGCGCGCTACATCGCCCGCGCGGCCGAGAAGGGCGACGCCGAAGCGCTGGCGCAGCAGGCTATACTGGTGGCCGCCGGCATTCAAAACCCGCCGGATTGGGATCGCGCGTTGGAAATGTTGCAGCGCGCGGCCCAGACCGGCTGGCTGCCGGCGCAAGAGCAGCTGCGCTTCCTGGCAGACGGCTCTGGCGAAAATTTCGACCACTTGCGCAAGCGCATCGACGTCGCGTCGTGGCTGCGGCCGCCCGAGACCAAAGTCGTCTGTGAATGGCCGCGCATGCTCATCGCACGCAGGCTGATGCGCGACGGCGAATGCGCGCGCGTGATCGAGAAGGCGCGCGGCAAGCTCCGCCGCGCCGGCATCTACGATCTGGAGACCGGCGCGGAAACGGTGGTCGACGAACGCTCCAATAGCAAGGCTGAACTTTCGCTGCTCGACATCGACGTGCCGTTCGTCATGCTGATCGCGCGCATGTCGAGCATGCTGGGGCTGCCGAGCCAATTCTTCGAACCCACCAACGTACTGCACTACGCGCCGGGCCAAGAGTTCAAGCCGCACCATGACTTTCTCAGCACTAATGAGCCAGGTCTCGCAGCCAACGTGAAAGCGCTCGGCCAGCGCATCGTGACGCTGTTGGTGTATTTAAAAGACCGTTATGAAGGCCGCGAAACGCGGTTTCCGCAGCTCAATTACGCGTTCAAAGGCGCCGCCGGCGATGCGCTGATGTTCGGCAACGTCAACGCTAAAGGCGAGCCCGACGAGCGCACGCTGCATGCTGGCACGCCCCCGCTCAGCGGCGAAAAGTGGGTGCTCTCGCAATGGGTGCGCAACCGGCCCGCCGTGCTTGAGCAACAACAACAAGCGAGCTAGCGGCTGACTTCCTTCAGCGCGGCGCGGATCAGGTCGGGCGCGGGCGCGTCTGCTTCGCATTGCTTGGCCGCGCTGGCGACGGCGCGCGCGGCGCTGGATTGGTCGATGCCGAGATTGATCAGCGCCGACACCGCCTCGGCGCGCGCGCCGCTTGGCGCGGGCGCGCCGTTGACGGCGCGGGCTGCGGGCTGGGCACCGCCGAGCGAAATAAAGCCTTTCGGCCCCTGCTTGGCGGCGAGTTCTTGCGCCAGGCGCGCGGCGAGTTTCGGCCCCACGCCATTGGCGCGGGCGAAGGCGGCCTTGTCCTGCACCGCGATCGCGTCGACCAGCACCGCCGGCGGCATCGCGTCAAGAATACCGAGCGCAACCTTTGCCCCAACGCCGGGGATAGTCTGCAAATGCGCGAACCAGGCGCGCTCTTCTTCGCTCTCGAAGCCGTAGAGCCGGATGGCGTCCTCGCGCACATGCGTTTCGATGAAGAGCCGCGCCGGCGCGCCGGCCCTGAGCCGCCCGAGCGTGCGCCCACCCGCTTGCACCACATAGCCGACGCCGCCGACCTCGATCAGCGCACTCTCCTCGCCGACCGCCGCCGCCACGCCCTGCAATGAGCCGATCATCTCGCGCGCCTCCAGCCGCACAGTGCTGCGCGGATTCGCACCGGCGCGGAACGGGGCCAATTGCGAACCACTCTCACACTTACAGGCGTGAAAGGCCGTGCTACTGATTCCCCCGCGAGGGATGTGGATTTTGCGACTGTTTCGCAATTAGCGAGACAGCCGACGCTACAGGGGATCGCCGATGTCCGACGAAAAGAAACGGCTCAATCGCCGTTCGTTCATGAGCCGCGTGGCCGGCGCCGCGATCATCGCCGGCAGCGCCACTGGCGCGGTGACTGGCACAGCGGCGGCGCAGAACTACACCGGCCGCACGGACTCCGACTCGGGCAGCCGCGCCGACCGCGCCGGCTACGGACGCACCAGCATTACAGATAGCGACGGCGGCAGCAACGCCGATCGCGCCGGTTATGGCCGCGGCGGACGATCCGGCGTCACCGATAGCGACAGCGGAAGTTATGCCGATCCGCCAGGGCGCGGGCGCGGCAGCTCCGGCATCACCGATAGCGACAGCGGCGCGTACGCCGATCCTGCCGGGCGCGGCCGCGGCGGCCGCACGGGCGTCACTGATAGCGATGGCGGCGCCTACGCCGATCCGCCAGGCCGTGGCCGCGGCGGCGGCGGCAGC
>CALBSY010000388.1 GCA_937967725.1 uncultured Alphaproteobacteria bacterium
TCTCCCGCTCTGAGCTCGACACCGGCGCCACCCACCGGCTGTGCCGGCGGTCTTAAGCTGGAGACATATACGACACCGGTGTCATTAGCAATCTGGGACGCGCACGGGGGACGGGGATTAGGCCGCCCAGAGCACGGCGGGCTTTGGCATGCCGGGTTCGAAAAGTGCGGCCACCGGCTTGTCATCCCCTACGAGCGCGGCCTCAAGCGCCGCGCGCTTGTCGGCGCCGGTAATCAGCAGGGTCACCGATCCGGCTTGCGAGATCGCGGCGCGCGTGAGCGTCAGCCGGTCGGCCGACCCGGTCGCGCCAGGCGCGCGCTGGGCGATGACCGTGTGTGGATTGGCGCGGCCGAGCGCATCTTTCAGCCCTGGTGCGCCTGGAAACCACGACGCCGTGTGCCCGTCAGCGCCCATGCCCATCAGCGCGCTGTCGATACGCAAGGGTGCATAGAGGGCATCGGCGGCGGCAGCGGCTGCTTCCAAGCTAGGCGCTTCCGAATACATCGGTGCGAGCCGCGCGCCGGCTGCGAGGGCGGGCGCAAGCGCGCGGCGCAACATCGCTTCGTTGGAGGCCTGGTGCGTCGGTGGCACAAAGCGCTCATCCACCAACGCGAACGTGCCCCTGGACCGGTCTGGGTGGCGTGTGGCCAGCGCCGCGTAGGCTGGCTCCGGGGTCGATCCGCCCGACAGCGCGGCGCAGCCTGAACCGGTCGCATCGATGGCTTTTTGCAGAGTTCTTGCGAGACCGTTCGCGGCGGCTTCCATGAGCGCATCACGGTTCGCGAACGTTGTGATCGCCGCGTCCATCAGCCCTTCGATGCGAGCAGGTCGCGCAACGCGTCGGCGGCTTGGGCGCCGTGCTCGGGATTGGCAAGCGCGTACGCGGCGCTGGCGCGCAGATAGCCGACCTTGTCGCCGCAATCGTATGTCGTGCCTTCGTATTCGAGCGCATAGAACGGTTGGTTCGCCATTAGCCGCGCCATCGAATCCGTCAGCTGGATCTCATTGCCGGCGCCGGGCTTTTGCGACTCAAGCAGTGCGAAGATTTCCGGTTGCAGGATATAACGGCCGCTGATGAAGAGGTTGGACGGCGCGTCCTCGCGCTTGGGTTTTTCCACCATGCCTTTCATTTTCACCAGCCGGCCTTCGCGGCTCTCTGGCGTGACGATGCCGTAGCGCTCGGGCGTGTCGGTGGGTTCAACCGCGATGATGTTGCCGCCGACGCGGTTGTCGTCCTGCACCATATGCGTCAGGCAGGCGGGCGTCGCCTTCATCAGCATGTCCGGCAACATCACTGCGAACGGTTCGTCGCCGACGATGTCGCGCGCGCACCAGACCGCATGGCCGAGCCCCAACGCCGCCTGTTGGCGCACGAAGCTCATGGCGCCCGGCGTCTTTACACTGCTTTCCAAATCCTTGAGCGCGTCGGTCTTGCCCTTCTCGCGCAAGGTTACTTCGAGTTCATACGCGCGGTCGAAATAGTCCTCGATCGCTCCCTTATTGCGTCCGGTGACGAACACGATGTGCTCGATCCCAGCGGCCAGAGCTTCGTCGACCACGTATTGAATGGCCGGCCGGTCGAACACCGGCAGCATTTCTTTCGGAATTGACTTGGTCGCGGGCAGCACGCGCGTGCCGAAGCCGGCTACTGGCAATACCGCTTTCCGTAGCGGTCGGGGGGTGGTGGAGGCGCCAGTCATAGTAGGTCCATTTGCCGCGGCGCAGCAGGATCGCGCCGCGCGGCACTGTTAGAGCGGAAGCAAACTGCAACCGCAACCGCGACGAAACGCCGGATTCGGCTTGAATTCAGGATTTTGCGCTACGATGTGCGCCAAGTCGCGAACACAAGCGGCGTGGGGTGTCGAGCAGGGTGACGGTCGTCACAGACGGAATCTCTTCGGCGCCGCAAAGTCTCAATTGCAAGTGCAGCAACCTTTTGTTAACTGACCGCCGCCGGTCCGGGAGTTTTCCACAATGACGCCGTCCAACGCCAAAGCCACGCTGCGCATGGTCGTGGCCTCATTCGCCGCTGGGGCGAGTGCGATGGCGCTTGTCGGCCTGGTTGCGCCGGTAGCGATGAAGGGCGGGCTCAGCATGCGCGAGGCGTTCGCATCGGAAGTGCAACAGAACCGTCCGGCGATCGAGCCGTTGGACGTCGCGGCGATTGAGGCTCAACTGGCTGAAGCCGACGCGCTCATGAGCGCGATGCGCGCCACGACGGATGACGACATCGCCCGTCTCGAGCGCCTGACTCGCTAAGTCACAAAATCGACTGACCGGTCCCGCGCCAGTCTTTCAAGAACGCCTCAAGCCCGGCGTCCGTCAGGACGTGCTTGTACAGGCTCTTGAACACGGTCGGCGGGATAGTCGCGCAGTCAGCGCCCGCAATCGCCGCGTCGCGCACGTGAGCGGCGTTGCGGATTGAAGCGGCGAGTATCTGGGTCTGGAAGTCGTAATTGTCATAGATGGCGCGGATTTCGCGAATCAAACCCATCCCGTCTTGGCCGTTGTCGTCGAGCCGGCCAATGAAGGGCGAAATGAACGTCGCGCCGGCCTTTGCCGCGAGCAGCGCCTGCGGAGCCGAAAAGCACAGCGTGACGTTGCAGGGATGGCCTTCCTCCTCAAGCGTCTTGCACGCACGTAGGCCAGCGGGCGTGAGCGGGACCTTGACCACGATGTTCTTGGCTAGTCCGCGCAGCTTGCGGCCTTCGGCCAACATGGTCTCGGCGTCCTGGGCGACCACCTCCGCGCTCACCGGGCCGGAGACCGCCGCGCAAATTTCCTGAAGCGTCTCGAAGAAATCGCGTCCTGCCTTGGCGACCAAGGAGGGGTTGGTCGTTACGCCGTCAACCAGCCCGGTTTCCGCTAGGGCCTTGAGTTCCTTCACATCCGCGCTGTCGATGAAAATCTGCATTCTCTGCTCCGCTGCCGCATTCCCGCAGCCGTGCTGCGCTGATACCGGACTGCTGTTCTCAGGCAAAGCGCTCGAATCGGCGCTAAACAGCGTGAGCGAGGATTCGGCATGGGCAAGAGCGATCTGATCGAGGGCGTTGAGGCGAAGCAGTTGGCAAACGCCATCCGCGCGCTGGCGATGGACGCGGTGGAGCAGGCGAAGTCCGGCCATCCCGGCATGCCAATGGGTAT
>CALBSY010000389.1 GCA_937967725.1 uncultured Alphaproteobacteria bacterium
GCCGGACGCGATCACTGGGGACGGGCGATGACCATGATGCTGGCCGGCGGCGGCGCATTGATCACCCTGCTGTTCGCGTCAGCGATCGCCGTGTCGGCGCGACGCGCCGGCGCGATCGGTAAGGTCTCGCTCTTCGGCGCGGGAATGGGATATGCCGCCCCGGGCGCCGTTATCGCGATGGGCGCGCTGGCGCTGTTCGGCGCCGCGCGCGAGGCAGGCTGGGTGGGAGGATTGACGTCGACGCTAGCGCTGGGCGCGCTCTATTGGGCTTACACAGCACGCTTCGCGGCGGCGGGCGTGCAGCCGATCGACGCCGGGCTCGCGCGCTTGTCGAAGGGGCTCGACGCCTCGGCGCGTACGCTTGGCGCAGGTCCGTGGCGGCGCTTTGCGCGCATCGATCTGCCTATTGCCGCGCCAAGCTTGGCGGCGGCTGCTTTAATCTTGTTCGTGGAGATCCTCAAGGAACTGCCCGCCACGCTTATCCTGCGGCCATTCGATTTCGATACGCTCGCCGTGCGCGCCTACGCGTATGCATCTGACGAACGATTGCTCGAAGCGGCGGCGCCCAGCTTGCTGATCTTTCTCGCCGGACTTGCCCCGATCTTGCTACTGACGCGCGGACTCGCCCGCGCAAGAGCGGGCGCGCGATGAGCGATGTTGCGCTTACCAATGTGCGCCGCGTCTATGCGGGCGAGGCGGCGCTGGACGACGTTTCGCTCACAGCGCCAGCCGCGCGTGTGATGGCTCTGCTCGGGCCATCGGGATCGGGCAAATCCACCATTCTGCGCCTGATTGCTGGCCTTGAGCCGGTCGATGCAGGCGAAGTCCGCTTGGGCGCCGATACCGTCTCCGCGCCGGGGCGCACCGCGCCAGCGGAAACACGGCGCATCGGCATGGTGTTTCAGGATTATGCGCTGTTTCCGCACCTGACTGCCGGTGGGAACGTCGCTTTCGGATTGGACAAGCTCGCTCGCGCCGAACGCGACGCGCAAGCGTTGCGCTGGCTCGATCGCGTCGGATTGAAGCATCGCGCAAACGCCTATCCGCACGAACTCTCCGGCGGCGAGCAACAACGGGTAGCGCTGGCGCGAGCGCTGGCGCCGAAACCGCGCGCCGTGCTGTTAGACGAACCGTTCTCTGGACTCGATCCCGTCTTGCGCGCTGAACTGCGCGACGCCTCACTGGCGACGCTGGCGGAAACGCAGACGACGACGCTCTTTGTGACGCACGACGCGGAGGAAGCGCTGCTGGTCGCCGACCGGCTAGCCATTCTCAAGGGCGGCAAGCTGCTGCAAGAAGCGGCGCCGCGGGAGGCATACGATCGTCCAGTCTCGGTCGATGCAGCTGCCGCACTCGGCCCGGTCAACGTGTTCGAGGGCGTCGTCAAGAACGGCGTTGTAGAGACGCCATTCGGCGCGGTCGCGGCGGCAGGGCTCGGCGATGGCGCGCGCGCGAGCGCGGTTGTTCGCGCCGAAGCGCTGATGCTAAAGCCGGGCGCCGCGGCGCGGGTGTTGTCGTCACGGCCGCATGGCGCACACGACCTCTTCCGTATTGAAGCTGATGGCGTCACTTGGCGCGCGCTCGTCCCGGCGCGGACGGCGATTGGCGAGACCGTGGACGTTGAAATTCAAGCCGCTGGCGCGTTCGCGTTCTCGGCCTGAGGCGCTTCTGCCTCCGGCGCTTCAGCCGGCGTGTCGGCGGGCTTGCGCTGGATGAAGCGGCGGCGCTCAAGCCGGCGCTGAGCCAGCAGCTTCAAGCGCATGCGCCACGCTTCAGCTTCCCAAGCCAGTTCACGGGCGATGGCGGGCTCGACGCCGTCGCCGTCGGTCAGCTTTGCACCAAGCTGCTTGAAGCTCTCACGCGCCGTGGACAGGAATTCATCGGTGAGATCTTCGTGGGACTCGAGGACCAAACCGGCGTCGACAAAGAATTTGAGCAGATCGCCATGCGCGCGGATTTGCGGTTCGGCAAACGACGACGCAAACGCGGTCGCCAATTCCTCGGCGCGGAGACCGACATAGGTTTCGATCACGGCGCACGCGCCCGGCTTGAGGCTTTTCATGATCTGTTGCGCCAAGTGCGGAGGATAGCCGC
>CALBSY010000390.1 GCA_937967725.1 uncultured Alphaproteobacteria bacterium
CGCGGCGCCGTTCGCATCGCGGGCCTCTTCTCGATCTCGCGGGCCTCCGCCCGGTCCTCGCGACGGTATTCTCGCTGCTGATCATCGCCTTTGGCGCCATCGCGTTCGCGACTCTACCGCTGCGCGAACTGCCGGACGTCGACCAGCCGGTCGTATCGATAAACACCGCTTATCCGGGCGCATCGGCGCAAGTCGTCGAAACCCAGATCACCCGTGTGATCGAGGATCAGCTTTCCGGCATCGAGGGCGTTGACGTCATCAACGCCACCAGCCGTGACGGGCGTTCGTCCATCAACATCGAGTTTACGCTCGAGCGCGATCTCGAAGACGCCGCCAACGACGTTCGCAACGCTGTTAGCCGCGCGCGCGGCAGCCTGCCGGCGGACGTGTTGGAGCCGGTGATCAGCAAGGCCGATTCCGACGCCAACGCGATCATGTGGTTCAGTCTCAGTTCGTCCAATCTTGACTTGGTCGAGCTGTCCGACTTCGCCCAGCGTTACATTGTCGACCGGCTGGGCGTGATCGACGGCGTGGCCAACGTGCAGGTCGGCGGCGCCGCGCGACGGGCGTTGCGCATCTGGCTCGGCACCGACGCGATGGCCGCGCGCGGCCTCACTGTGCAGGACGTGGAGAACGCGCTGCGCGCGCAGAATCTCGAACTGCCAGCCGGTTATGTGCAGAGCCAGGAGCGCGACTATCAGGTGCGGGTGGCTCGCGCTTTCGAGACGCCGGAGCAATTCGAGCGTCTGCCCCTGCGCGGATCGGCCGACGCCAACGCCGCTGTCGTACGGCTCGGCGATATCTCGCGGATCGAGTTCGCGCCAGTGGAAGAACGCCGCATTTTCCGCGGCAACCGCCGCGACCAGGTCGGCATCGGCATCGTGCGCCAGTCGCAATCGAACGCCCTGGAAGTCGGCCGCGCCGTGAAGGCGGAAGTCGAGCGTATCAGGGCGACGCTGCCCCAGGGCACGGAGATCGACCTCACCTACGACGCCACTGTGTTTATCGACCGGGCTATCTCGCGCGTCGCACAGACATTGCTGGAAGCCACGCTGCTGGTCGTGCTGGTGATCTACCTCGTCCTGGGCTCGTGGCGTGCTGCGTTCATCCCAACAGCCGTGATTCCGGTCTGCCTGATTGGCGCCTTCCTGGTGCTGTCGATCTTCGGCTTCACCATCAACCTGCTCACTCTGCTCGCGCTGGTTTTGTCCATCGGTCTCGTTGTGGACGATTCCATCGTGGTGCTGGAGAACGCGCAGCGCCGCGTCGATACGTTGGGCGAACCGCGCGTTGTCGCCGCGCAACGCGGCGCGCGGCAGGTTTTCTTCGCCGTGGTGGCGACATCTGCGGTGCTGGTGGCGGTGTTTGCGCCGATGCTGTTCGTCGGCGGTTATGTCGGGCGGCTGTTTGTCGAGCTTTCGGTGACGGTCGCTGGGGTCGTGGTGATCTCGGCGTTCGCGGCGCTCTCGTTGTCGCCGGTGATGTGCTCCAAGCTGCTCAAGCCCGCGAGCCAGTCCACCCGCCTGGCCCGCTTCGTCGATCGCGCCCTCAACGGTCTTCGCGCGTCATACCGCGCGTCGCTCGAAGCGGCCTTGCAGAGCAAGCCGGTTGTCTTCGCCATGTTCGCCGGCGTGGTCTTCGCCGGTTGGTTTCTTTATTCCCAGCTTTCCAGCGAACTCACGCCTGCGGAGGATCGCGGCATGCTGATGGCGTTCGTCAGCGCGCCGGAGGGTTCGGGTTTCGAGTATACCAGCCGCGTCATGGAGCAGGTCGAATCGACCTTGATGGAATACGTCGAACAAGGCGAACTCAGACGCTTCATGGTCGTGCTGCCCGGCTTCGGCGACGCCGGCACCAACCGTTTTTCCAGCGGCTTCGCCATGATGTTCCTGGAGCCTTGGGGCGAACGGCGGCCCGCGCCTGAATTGCAGACCGAACTCAATCAACGTCTGAGCCAGATTCCGGGCGCGACGGTTCGCGTCAGCTTGCCTAATGCGTTCCAGCGCGGCGGCAGCGACAACGCCGCGATCGTACTGCTCGGCGCTGAGTACGAACCGCTCGCGGAAACCGGCGAACGGATCATGGCGCGGCTGCGCGAGAAGCCGAATTTCCTGCGCCCGCTTATGAACTATGAGCCGACGTCGCCGCGCGTGCTGGTCGATATTGACCGCGAACGGGCGGCCGCGCTGGGCGTGTCGGTCCAGTCGATCGGCCGCACGCTCGAAGCCAGCATGGGCGCGCGCCGCGTCAACACCATCACCGACCGCGGTGAGGAGTATTACGTCTACCTGCAAGCTGAGCGGTCGGAGCGTTCGAACATCGCCGATCTCGCCAACAAGTACGTCCGCTCGGACCGCACCGGCGAATTGGTGCCGCTCTCGACTATCGTTTCGTTGCGCACGGCTGGCGACAGCGCTGAGCGCAGGCGCATGAACCGCCAGGCGGCCGTCACGATCGGCGCCTCGATCCCGGGCGGCTACGCGATTGGCGATGCGCTGGGAGAACTCGAACAGATCGCCCGCGAAGAGATCGGGGATCAGCCGATCGCCATCGATTATTCGGGCCAGGCGCGGCAGTTCCGCCAAGCGACGGGCGCCATCGGCTTCGCTTTCGCCTTTGCGCTGATCATCGTCTATCTCGTGCTCGCGGCGCAGTTCGAAAGCTTCGTGCACCCGTTCGTGATCATGCTCTCCGTGCCGTTGGCGCTGATGGGCGGGCTGTTCGGGCTCTACCTCACCGACAACACGCTCAACATCTACAGCCAGATCGGGCTCATCATCTTGATCGCCTTAGCGGCCAAGAACGGGATTCTGATTGTCGAATTCGCTAACCAGCTCCGCGATCAGGGCCGCAGCATACGCGACGCCATTCTCGAGGCCGCCGATTTGCGCATCCGCCCAGTGCTGATGACTTCGATCGCCACCATGGCGGGCGCGGTGCCGCTCATTGTCGGCCATGGCGCGGGCGCCGAAAGCCGCGTCACCATCGGCACGGTGATCTTCTTCGGGCTCGGCGTCGCCACGATGCTGACTCTGTTCGTGGTGCCGGCGTTCTACGATCTGCTCGCGCGCTACACCAAGTCACCGGAAGCGACCGCGAAGGAGATCGAGGATTTCGACCATCAGCAAGCGGCGACGCGACCAGCCGAATAGGTCACTCAGCCGTTTCCGCCATCAGAAACGCGATCAGGTCGCGCCGCTGTGTTTCATCGCGCACGCCGGCGAAGGCCATGCGGTTGCCGGGCAGGAAAGTTTGCGGGTTTTGCAGCCAGTGATCCAGTTGATCGGCGTCCCAAATGAAATCCGCTTCTTGCACCGGACGTGAATAATTGAAGCCTTCCGCCGTGCCGATCTCACGTCCGAATACGCCGTGCAGGTTGGGACCGACGCGGTTGCCGCCGCCTTCATTGATAGTGTGGCACGAACGGCATTGCGCGAACACGCGCCGCCCGTCGGCATAACTCGCTTCGTTGTAGGGCGCCGGCAGCGCGGCGATGCGCGCCTGCATTTCTTCATTCGACGGCGCCGCTGCGGCGGCCTGTGTGGGCGCATCCGCGGGCGTCGGGGCTGAGGGCCCGCACGCTGCGAGCAGAACAGGAACGATGAGCGTGAGCCAGCGTCGCATTGAGCCTCCGTTGCGCACGCAAAATACCGCCGCGCCGTC
>CALBSY010000391.1 GCA_937967725.1 uncultured Alphaproteobacteria bacterium
GCTCGAATACACTTATCTGATGCAACGGCTGATGGACTGAGGCGCAACCGCAACGGAGGCTTGACGGCCTCCCGGTTCACGCCAACAAGCCGGGGCGGAGGCATCGACATGAACGTGCTGCGCGCAGCAATCGGTATTTGCGGGCTGGCTTTGTTGGGGCTGGTGATCTGGGCGGCTGTCGCCATGCAGGATTTGCACGGCAGCTTCCTGGATCAGCTCGCCGTGCTGACGACGCTGCCATGGGGCACGGCTGCGCTGGTCGACCTCTATGTCGGCTTCCTGCTGTTCGCGGTACTTGTGTTCTTGACCGAACGTTCGTGGCTCGTCGCCGCACTATGGGCTGCGCCGGTATTTGTGCTCGGCAACATCTGGGCCGCGCTGTGGTTCGTGATCCGCTTGCCCCACCTCGCCAAGCAATTGTCGAAGCCGGACTGGCCGACCTCCTAGAACAATTCTCTCAGCACCTGCGCCAACATCCGCGCTTCATCCGCGCGCGCACCGCCTTCGCGCCACGCGACTCCGATCGACCGGCCCACCACCGGCTCAGCAAACGGCCGCACCGCGACATGGGCGCCAGCCGCCGCGCCGGCTTCCGCCGCGATCTTTGGCAACAGCGTCACGCCCATGCCGCCCGCCACCATTTGCACCAGCGTGTGCAGACTGGTTGCGCCCACTTCGCTCGACCGTCTGCCAGGCGTTAGTCGGCAGGCGGACAGAGCGTGCTCACGCAAGCAATGCCCGTCTTCGAGCAGCAACAACTCATCTTGCTGCAATTGCCCGGGCGATAAATCGTTGCGTTTCGCCAGTGGGTGGTTCTCCGGGCAAAGAAAGAAAAACTCGTCCTCCGCGATCGCCGCGGTGGCGATGCCATGCGCCTCGTAGGGCAGAGCAATAAGCGCCGCGTCGAGCGTGCGTACCCGCAGCGCTTCGGCGAGGCGATGTGTCAGGTCCTCTCGCATCTGCAGACGCAACCGCGGAAATTTGCGCTTTAGCAGCGGCAACGCCCGCGGCAGCAGGAACGGCGCAATCGTAGGAATGGCGCCCAGACGAAACGTGCTGGAAAACGGCTCACCGGCGGCTTGCACCGCACGCACCAGTTCTTCCACTTCCCCGACCGCACGCGCGGCGCCTTCGGCGGCTTCTTCGCCTGCTGGCGTCAGCACGGCGCCGGTGCGGCCACGCTCAACGAGCGTCGCGCCGAGCGTCGCTTCCAAATCCTTGATGCCGGCGGAAAGTGTGGGCTGGGTCACGCCAACAGCTTCGGCCGCGCCGACGAAACTCCCTTCCGCCCGCAGGGCGAGCAGAAATTGGAGCTGTCGCAGCGTCGGCGTAGCGGAGGCGGGAAGACGATCCTGCATAGGCAACGCCTATATAGGACGCCACCTTTCATTCAGAAAGTGACTGGATTAGGCGGCCGCGGCCGTGTGTTGGGCGGGGGACGCGGCGGCCATGCGCAGCGGCACGCGCAACGTGAAGGTCGAACCCGATCCGAACTCGCTGGTGGCCAAGATGTCGCCGCCCAGGGCGTTGGCCATGCGCAGGGCTATCGACAATCCCAGCCCCATGCCGCCTTTGCTGCGGGTAGCGCCGCTTTCGATCTGCGTGAATGGCATGAAAACGCGCGGCAGGTTTTCCGCTTCGATGCCGATGCCGGTATCCGACACTGCGATCGTTAGCACGTCTTTGCCGTCGACCACTTCGCGTTCCGCCGTTACCGCGATCAGTCCGTTGCTCGTGAACTTCACCGCGTTCGATACCAACGCCGCCAAGGACACCGCCAGCTTGTTGCCGTCGGTGTAGGCGCGTTCGGCATCGGCGGCGACGCGAATGGAAATGCGGTTGCTATTCTCCTGCGCGTCGGCTTGCGCGGCAGCCACTGTATCCTCGATCAACTTGCGCACGCTGACATCGCGCAACGCCAAGCCTTCGTGTCCCGCATCAATGCTCGACATGTTGAGGATCTGGTCGATCAGGCCGAGCAAATGGCGTGCCGAAGCCGTGATGCGGCCGGCGTCCTCAGCCAACTCCTTGCGGCCTTCGGCCTCCAAGTCCTCGTTGATAATCTCGGCGTAGCCGATCACAGCGTTCAGCGGCGTGCGCAATTCGTGCGTCATCACAGCCAAGAATTCCGACTTAGCGCGGTTGGCTTCTTCGGCCTCGGCGCGCTTCACCTCCGCCTCAAGCTGCCGCTCCTTGGCGGCCTGGTTCGCGGCCTTCCAGCCAGCGACCATCTTGGTGTTGTTGAGCGCGGCGCGGCCGATATAAGCGAGGAAGCCGACGATGCCGCAAGCCACGCCTAGCGCGCCTTGCAACGCATCCGCGTGTCCGCTCTCGAATGGGATGAAGGGCATCACCAACAACGCCACGGTCGCCGGCGCAGCCGACATCAGCATGAAGCGCGGCGCCTGGAACGTGAACAGCATCACGCTCACCAGCGAGCTTGCCGCCATCAGCACGCCAAGCACGCGGCCTGGACCGCCGCCCAACGCAGCCAGCGCTACCGCCATCGCGGCGAAGATGATCAGCGAAAAGATACTGCCCCAAACGAACAGCACGCCCGCTGTCGCGCGCGCGCTTTCGCCGCGCGCCTCGAGATACGAGCGGCCCAGCATGTGGTCGAAGCCCATGGCCAGCGCAAAAGCGAGATACCAGCCAACGCCGGCCGAAGCCGAAACGAGCACGAACGATGCGCCCATCGCGAACAACGCGCCGATAGTGAAGCGCCAGCGCAGCGAGCTCACCCGCCCGCGCGCCGCGGAAAGCATCGTCGGATCCTGGAACTTCAGCACGACTCGCAGCCTCGCCCTTGTGCACTAGCTTAGCGGAGCCTGCTTGCGTTTAGATTAACCGACCGTTTGTATCCGGCGAAACGCCGCTTAATAGCGATTAAGGTGTGGGGCGAATGAGCGATTTCGACGCAGTCATCGTCGGCGCAGGCGCAGTTGGGCTCGCCTGCGCCTACGCGCTCGCGCGGCGCGGAGATAGCGTCGTGGTGCTTGAGCGCGCCAACCGCATTGGCGCGGGCGTGTCGTCGCGTAATTCCGAAGTCATCCACGCCGGCCTGCATTATCCGACGGGCTCGCTCAAAGCGCGCCTCTGCGTCGACGGCCGCCGCGCGCTCTACACCTTTTTGGAAACGCACAACGTTTCGCATCAGAAATGCGGCAAGCTCATCGTCGCCACCGAACAAGGCGATGTCGCAGCGATCGAGCAGCTGGCCAAGCAAGCTGAGATCAATGGCGTAGAAGGCGTTCGCTGGCTTGACGGCGCCGAAGCGCGGGCACTCGAACCGCAGCTCAACGCCGTCGCCGCGCTTGAGTCCGTCGAAAGCGGCATCCTTGACGCGCACGGCTACATGCTGGCGCTCGAAGGTGAGATCGAAGCGCACGGCGGCGCGGTTGCGCTCAGCTCGCCGTTTCTTGGCGCCAGCGCAACCGCCGGCGGCTTCAGCATTCGCGTCGGCGGCGCCGATCCGATGAACGTGATTGCCGGGCGTCTCATCATCTCGGCCGGCCTCGGCGCGCAGGATTGCGCGCGCGCCATTGACGGCTTTCCCGCCGAACGCATTCCCGCGCTCCATTTGGGCAAGGGCAATTACTTCGCGCTGCAAGGTGTGAAGGCGCCGTTCAGCCGTCTAATCTATCCGCCGCCCATTCCCGGAGCGCTCGGCACGCACTATCGCCGCGACCTCGGCGGCGTCGCGCGCTTCGGACCGGATCTGCATTTTGTCGAGCACGAAGACTACACAGTCGATCCTGCCCGCGCCGAAGACTTCTACCAAACCGTGCGCCGTTTCTGGCCTGCGCTGCCCGACGGCGCGTTGGCGCCTGACTACGCCGGCATCCGCCCGAAGCTACACGGCCCCGGCGAACCGCAAGGGGATTTCGTGATCGACGACAGCGTCGACAATCTCATCTGCCTGTTCGGCATCGAAAGCCCCGGCCTAACGTCCTCCCTGGCAATCGGCGATGAGGTCGCGCGTCGTTTGGGTTAGCGCTGAGACGTGCCCCACGGAATGACTTGGCCTTCGCGGTCGCGGATTTCGCATTCGCGCGTCATCGCCGTGTCTGGCGCAGGATCGGAGCTTGAGAACGAGAACGACATCTCGCCCGTACGCTGAAACGCTTCCATCTCCGCCGCGATTTCTTCGCGCCCCGCTTCGCTGAGCTGGCACGTCAAAGACATCTCTCCCGGCATACTCTGCTTGTACGCACACGCTCCGTCCTCGATGCCCGTAATACGGTGCTCGATAGTGAAGTTGCGCACGAAGAAATGCGGCTGGCCGCATGAGGCTGGGGCACAGGCTCGAAGCGCCTCAGGCAAAACGGCGCAGCTTGTCTGGGGTGCGGCGGCGGGCCCTGCCGGCGTCTCGGCGGTGGTTGGCGCGCACGCGGCGAGGAAAAGGGCGGCAACGGCGATGCGGGCTGCGTTCATGGGCTCCTCCCAGCGGGAGCCTAGAAATTGACGGCGCTCGCCCCAACCCCTAAAAGCCCGGCCACGCGCCACAGAAAAAAGCGCGCTTTGACCGGCACAGGGCCCCATATCAGGCCCGGAGGCTGGCGAGGCACCCCGCCCGACGTGATCGTCCGGCGGGGCTAAAGCGTTTTGGCCGTTGGAGTTTTGATGTTTGAGGCCCTGACAGAACGCCTTGGCGGCGTGTTCGACAAGCTCACCGGGCGCGGCGCGCTCAGCGAAGCCGATGTCGATGCGGCGATGCGCGAAGTTCGGGTGGCGCTGCTGGAGGCCGACGTCGCCCTGCCGGTGGTCAAGGACTTCATCGCCAAGGTGCGTGATCAGGCCGTGGGCGAGGCTGTCGTCAAATCGGTCAAACCCGGCCAGCAAGTCATCAAGATCGTCCACGACGCGCTGATCGACACGCTCGGCGGCGATCAGCCATCCGAGCCGCTCCGCATCGATGGCGAGCCGCCAAATGTCATCATGATGGCGGGACTGCAGGGGTCAGGCAAAACCACCACGACCGCCAAGCTCGCGCTGCGCCTCACCAAGTCCGACAAGCGCCGCGTGCTGATGGCCTCGCTCGACACACGCCGTCCAGCGGCGATGGAGCAGTTGACGACGCTCGGCAAATCTATTGGCGTGGACGTGCTGCCGATCGTGGCGGGCCAAAGCCCGCAAGACATCGCGAAACGCGCGCTCGGCGCCGCCCGCCAAAGCGGTCACGATGTGCTCATCCTCGACACGGCCGGTCGTACTACTATCGACGAAGAGATGATGTCGGAGGCGGCGACCATCGCGCAAGCCGCCAAACCGCGCGAAGTTTTGCTCGTCGCCGACAGCCTCACCGGCCAAGACGCGGTCGAGACGGCAAAGCGCTTCCACGCGCGCTTGCCGCTCACGGGCCTGGTGCTCACCCGCACCGACGGCGACGGCCGCGGCGGCGCCGCGCTCTCGATGCGCGCGGTCACGGGGCTGCCAATCAAGTTTCTCGGCGCCGGCGAACGCCCCGACGCGCTCGAACCGTTCGATGCGCGCCGCGTCGCGGGCCGGATCCTCGGTCAGGGCGATATCGTCGGGCTGGTCGAGAAGGCGACCGAACAGGTCGATCGCGACGAAGCGGAAAAACTCGCGAAGAAGATGGCCAAGGGCCGCTTCGATTTCGACGACATGGAAAAGCAGCTGCAGCAACTGATCCAGATCGGCGGTCTGAAGGGCGTGATGGGCATGTTGCCGGGCGTGCAGAAGCTGAAGGGCCAGATCAGCGACTCCCAGCTGGACGACGGCCAGATCCGCCGCCAGATCGGCATCATCCGTTCCATGACCAAAGCGGAGCGGGCTAAGCCCGACCTGCTCAACGGTCGCCGTCGCGCCCGCATCGCCAAGGGCTCTGGCGTGGAGGTCGCGGAGGTCAACCGGCTGCTGAAGCTTCACCGCAACATGGCCGACATGGCCAAGGCGATGGGCAAGGGGAAAATGCCCTTTGGCATGCCTGGCGGTGGGCGAACGCCCTCGCCGGAGGCGCTCAAACAACTGGGCTCGGGCAGGCAATTGCCCGGCGCCGGGCCTCCGGGGGCCTTACCCGGTCTGCCCGGAAGCCTGCCGGGCCTTCCCGGAAGCGACAAAAAAAGCTAAGAACTCAAAGGAGAAGCACGCAAATGTCGTTAAAAATTCGTCTCGCCCGCGGCGGCGCCAAGAAGCGGCCGTTCTACTCAATCGTGGTGGCCGACAGCCGCAGCCCCCGCGATGGGCGTTTCATTGAGAAGGTTGGAACCTATAATCCTATATTGAAGTCCGACGACCCCAACCGGGTCACCCTCAAGCTGGAGCGGATCCAGGACTGGATGAAGAAAGGCGCCCTGCCGACAGACCGCGTTGCGCGGTTCCTCGATGCAGCGGGCGTGATGAAGCGCGAAGCCCGTAACAACCCAAATAAAGCCAAGCCCGGCAAGAAGATGACCGAACGCGCTGAAGCGCGCGCGGGCGGCGCTTCGACCGAAGCCGAGGCTGCTCCGGAGGCATAAGAACTTGCCCGCTGCCAAGAAAACCACCGCCAAAAAGGCCCCGGCCAAGAAGGCCGCCGTCAAGAAGGCTGCGCCCAAGGCCAAGCCCGCGCCGCGCTCGGCCAAGGGCGCGAAAGCCAAGACCGCTCCGCCGGCGAAGGCGGCGAAGAAAGCCGCGGCGCCAAAGCCGGAACCGAAGGCCAAGACCTCTAAACCTGCCGCGCCGAAGAAGACGGCCGCGAAGGCGAAGGCTGAACCCAAACCGGCGCCGACAAAGGCAACCAAACCCGCTAAGGCCCCGAAAGCGCCGAAGCCGCCCAAGCCGCCGAAACCACCCAAGCTGGCGCCGGTCGAAGCGGCGTTTGCCAAGCCCAAGCCGGCCAAGCCGCTCGCAGTCGCCGCTGGCCGCGCGGCCCCGGTGACGCGGGCGCTGCAATCGCCCCCGCCCAAAGCCGCGCCCAAGCCGCTGTCGGCGCCGAAACCCGCTCAAACCTCGGAACCGGAACTCGTGGGAGAACTCAACGCCGTGCCCAGCTTCAAGAGCAAGGGCGCAGCCAAGGGCATGGTGCTCGTGGGCGCGATTGCCGGCGCGTTCGGCGTCAAGGGCGAAGTCCGTCTGCGCGCCTTCACCGAGAAGAAGGAAGGCGTGATTTCTTACGGGCCGCTCTACGGCGAAGACGGCAAAGTGCTGCTGAAGCCGAAGAACTGGCGCGAGCTGAAAGACGGCGTCGCCGTCGTTGCGCCGGAGGGGAAGTCCCGCGAACAGGCCGAGCCGATGAAGGGCCAAAAGCTCTGCGTGCCGCGCGCCGACTTGCCCGCCACGGCGGAAGACGAATTCTACGTCGTCGATCTGCTCGGCTCGAAGGCCGAGGCGCTCGACGGCACGGTGCTCGGCGATATCGTCGCAGTGTGGAATTTCGGCGCCGGCGACATCATCGAGTATCGTCCCCCAAACGGCGGTCCGAACGTGCGCATTACCTTCACCAAGGAAACCGTGCCGCACGTCGACCTTGCCGCCAAGCGCGTCGTCATCGACCCGCCCGCGCCGGAGCCGGTGGGCAAGTAACGGCGCTCATCCTAAGGTGAGCGCGTGTTCGCCGCGACCATCATCACGCTTTTCCCGGAAGCCTTTCCGGGCACGCTGGGCTTGTCGCTGACAGGCAAGGCGCTGCGCGATGGCGTTTGGTCGCTTGATACGGTGCCACTGCGCGATTTTGGCGCCGGCCCGCACAGACAAGTCGACGACACGCCGGCCGGCGGCGGCGCCGGCATGGTGTTGCGCGCCGATGTGGCGGCAGCGGCGATCGACTCCGTTCCGCGCAATGACCGTCCGCTGATCTATCTCTCGCCGCGCGGCGAGCAATTCGCGCAGGCGATGGCGCAGGATTGGGCGGCTGGGCCCGGCGTCATTCTCTTCTGCGGCCGTTTCGAAGGGTTGGACGAACGCGTGATCGAAGCGCGCGGCATGCGGGAGGTCGCTGTCGGCGAAGCCGTATTAGCCGGCGGCGAAGCCGCCGCGCTGGTGCTCATCGAAGCCTGCGTCCGGCTCATCCCCGGCGTGCTCGGCAACGACGCCTCCATTGTGGAGGAAAGCTTCAACGGCGGCCTGCTCGAGCATCCGCAATATACCAAGCCGCGCGAGTGGGAGGGCCGCGCCATCCCCGACGTGCTCACCTCCGGCGATCACGCCAAGGTCGCCGCCTGGCGCCAGAGTGAGCGTCAGCGCCTCACCGCCCAAAGACGGCCCGATTTGAAGCGCACCGGCGAGTAATGCTTCGGCCACTTCTGTTCGCCCTTGCCTGCCTGCTGCCGCTGCCCGCCGCGGCGCAGGATGTGGGCGCCGCCACCCGTGCGCTGTCGGCCATGTGGCGGCCGATCGCCGGAGCGGCCACGCTTGAGGCCGCCTGCGCGGGCGCGATCCAGGAGATGGACGCGCTCGAAGCGGCCCTGCCGCCCGTCCTGACCCCGGAGTCGCTCGAACGCGTGCGCGCCCTGAGGGGCATCTTGGTCGTACCCACCGAGGCGCCGGACCTGGTCTATTTCTTCCCGGACATGACCATGCCTTGGTTCGCCAGCGGCATTGGCGTGGTTGCCGTAGTGGATGAGGCCGAAGGGTTCCTCGGCGTCCGCGACGCTGGCGGCAACGATATTGCCCTTCAACTAGGCACAGGCGACGGCCACCCCCTGCTGCGCGTCCGGACGCCCCAGGGTCAGGTGCTAAACTTTGTCGGCTGCGCCTCGACCGCGGGCGCTTGACCCCTCGACACCGGGGGCCGCATCCCTTATACGCCCCGCTTTCCCGTGGTTTCCCAATGGAAGCGCCGGCCCGTCGCCCGTGCGCTCCGCGTGCTCAAATGAACCTGATTGAAACGCTCGAAAAAGAAGAGATCGCCCGCGTCACCAAGGGCAAGACCGTCCCGTCGTTCGATCCGGGCGACACCATCCGCGTCAATGTGAAGATCAAGGAAGGCGAGCGCGAGCGCGTTCAGGCCTATGAAGGCGTCTGCATCGCCCGCTCCGGCGCTGGCATCAACGCCAACTTCACGGTGCGCAAAATCAGCTTCGGCGAAGGTGTGGAACGTGTGTTCCCGCTATTCTCGCCCACGCTCGACAGCATCGAAGTGGTGCGCCGCGGCAAAGTTCGCCGCGCGAAGCTCTATTACCTGCGTGATCGTGGAGGAAAATCGGCACGCATAGCCGAAGGCACCGGCGGGGCCAGCGAAACAGAATTTGTCGGAGAAGCGAGCCAA
>CALBSY010000392.1 GCA_937967725.1 uncultured Alphaproteobacteria bacterium
CGCGAGCCCCGCAGCACCCACACGCCGTCGCCGCGCTTGTGTTCGGCGGCGGCGCCGATGTTTACCCGCGACGCTACGAGGCCGATCCAAAACCGGGTTACCGCTACGATCTGGCCCGCGGGGACATGGAGGCGTCGTGGGCCGACGCCGCGCGACGTCACGATTTGCCGGTGCTCGGCGTATGCCGGGGGGCGCAGATGTTGAACGTTCTGGCCGGCGGCGCCTTGCACGCCGACCTGTCGAGTTTCGGCGCCAAGCCGTCGTCAAACTGGTGGGAACAGCTAACGCGCCGCCGCCGCATTCGTATTTTGCCGCGATCGCTGCTGGCCGCTGTGCTGGGTTCGACTTCGATGCGCGTCAACTCGATCCACTCGCAAGCGATCGCCCGTGTCGGCGCCGGGCTGACCGTTGCCGCGCGTGAGCCGAACGGCGTGATTCAAGCGATCGAGGATCGTTCGCGCCGAATGTGGATCGGCGTGCAGTTTCACCCAGAGCTGTTGATCTATCGGGCGCCGTTTCGCCGCTTGTTCCGCGCCCTCGTTGTAGAAGCCCAACGCCGGCGCATCGAGCGCGCGCGCGCCGAGCCTGATATGGCCGCGCCAGACGATGTGATGGAACGGGAACCGGAAAAAGAAGGCGCCGGGCCCGTTTTGGGCGGGGGGGCGGTGTGAAACGGGCCCGACGCTCTGTGCGCCCGCTTGACGCGAGCATGCGCCTGTAACGTCGCGCGCGGTTCAATGTTCCGCGTCTAGCGCCACAAGCTCGGTAATGTGAGGGAAAGTGCGGGAACGAACGTAACCAGCAGCAACACGGCGATAGCGGCCAAGTAGAACGGCCAAATCGATCTGAGCGCCTGGGTGATTGTAATGCGGCCGATAGCGCTGCCCACGAACAGCACCGACCCCACCGGCGGCGTTATCAAGCCGATGCCGGCGGCCAGCACCAGCATCACACCGAAATGGAGCGGCGCGACTTCATAGGCGCGCGCGATCGGCAGGAAGATCGGCGTGCAGATGATGATCATCGGCGCGAGATCCATGAACGTGCCGAGCATGAGTAGGATCGCCAGCATGAGCAGGAGCACGAACACCGTCTCTTGCGTGATCGCCTGCATGGCCTCCACGGCCATGGCCGGGATTTGCAGGTACGCCATTAGCCACCCGAACGCGCCCGCAGCGCCGATGACGAACAGCACGGCGCCGGCCGAGCGCGCGGCGTGCGCCACCGCACTGGTGAAGGCTTTGAAGTTCATGCCGCGATAGACGATCAGCGTGACCAGCAATGCATAGAGCACGGCGACCGCAGCGCTCTCTACCGCCGTGAAGATGCCCGCCCGAATGCCGCCGAAGATGACGAAGATCAGCAACAAGCCGGGAATGGCCGCGACCAGGCGGACGCCGACCGCGCCGAACCCCGGGAAAGCCTCTGTCGGGTATTTGCGCGCCCGGGCCAGGAAGTAGGCGGCGGCCATGACGCCGAGCGCCAGCAACAACGCCGGCACGATGCCTGCTGCGAACAAGTCCGCGATGGAGACGCCGCCGCCGGCGATGGCGGAGAACAGGCGCAGGGTATGGGATGGCGGCAGCAGGAGGGCGCCAAGCGCGGGCGAGCATGAGACGGGGGCGCAGTAGTCCTTACGGAAGCCGCGCTTCTCCATTTGCGGGATCATGGTCGACCCGATGGCGGAGACATCCGCCAGCGCCGAGCCGGACACGCCGCCGAATAAGGTCGAGGCGACGACGCTCACTTGCCCCAGGCCGCCGCGCAAATGTCCGACCAGCGAGGAAGCCAGCGAGATCAAGCGTTCGGAGATGCCGCCGCGCAGCATCAATTCGCCGGCAAAAATGAAGAGGGGGATGGCGAGCAGCGACACCTTGCCGAAGCCGCTCGCTACCTGCTGCACCACGACGATCGGCGGCACGCCGATATAGACCAATGTCGCCAGCGTCGCCGCTGCAATCGAGAAGGCCACCGGCACGCCGATAATCAACAGGAGCGCGAACACGCCGAAGAGGATGGCGATTTCCATCACGCCGTCTCCGGCGCGCGATAGTCGCCCGCAATCAAGCGCTCCAGTGAGAACAGCGCGATCAACGCGCCGCCGCCGCACAGGCCGATATATGAGACGCCCTCCGGCAACGGCGCGCCGGCCATCGGCACCTCCCATGCATCGAGCATGAGGAAGCCGCCATAGCCGGCGAGCGCGGCGCCGAACGCCAGCGAGATTAGCCGCGCCAGCGCTTTAAGCGCCGCGCGCCTCGGCCTTGGCGACATCTCCCCCAGCGTGGGAAAGTTGAAATGACTCTCCAGCCGCACGGCGATGGCGGCGCCGAACAGTGCGGCGACGCTCATCAATGTCAGCGCCACCGGTTCGGTCCAGCCAGGCGAAGCGTTCAGCACATAGCGGCCAAACACCTGCCAGGCGAGCACCAGCAAGAGTGCGCATAAGCTCAAGCCGGCGATAATCATGGTCGCCCTGGCGAGCGCGTTGAACGCACCGGTCATTGCGTTGGCGGCCATGATCTCCCCCGATCGTCTCTACTCGTGCGCGTCAATGCGGCGGACCGTTTCGGCGATTGCCGCGTCGGACAGCCACCGCCGCCGCATCGGCTCGACCGCACGCCGGAACGCCGCTTGGTCGGCCTCGTTGAAGTGAATGCCGGCGTCGAGCACGGTCTGACGCGCCGCCGCTTGTTTGGCGTCCCAGAGCGCGCGCATCACCGGCACAGACTCGCGCGCCTTGGTTAGGCATAGTTCCTGGTCAGCTGATGACAGCGGGTAGAAGCGCGCTTTCGACATCAACAAGGCTTCAGGCGCGCAGCAATGGTCGGTTTGCGACCAATACCTCGCGACTTCGTACTGGCGCGTCGATTGATACGTCGCCCAATTGTTCTCCGCGGCGTCGATCAAGTGGGTTTGCAACCCGGTGAACACCTCGCCGAACGGGATCGGCGTGGCGTTGGCGCCCATGGCGTCGAGCATTTCCATGAAGATGTCCGACCGCGGCACCCGCACTTTTAGGCCGCGCATGTCGCCCGGCGTGTGGATCGGCCGGCGCGCATTGTAGAGGGAGCGCATGCCGGAATCGTAGAAGGCGAGGCCGATCAAGCCGCGCCGCTCGAAAGTCGCGAGAATCTCGCGGCCGATGTCGCCGTCGACAACCCTGCGCAAGTGCGCTTCGTCCCGAAACGTGTACGGCAATGCGAGCGGCTGCGTCGCGGGGAAGGCGTTGTTGACCGCGCCGAGATAGACGCGTGCGATATCCAACACGCCGAAACGCGCGAGGTTTACAGTATCGGTTTCGCTGCCGAGCTGACCGGAAGGATAGAGCCGGAAACGGATGCGCCCCTGCGTTTCACGTTCGATCTCGGCGCCCATCCAGCGCACAGCCTCTACCGTGGGATAGTCGCTCGGATGCACGTCCACGGCGGTGATGGTGGCGTGCGGGCCAGATTGCGCAGCCGCTACACCCGCGCCGGCGGCGATGGCTGCGCCAGAGCCAAGCAGCAGACGCCGCGAAATCATGCAAAACCGCTCCCATCTGGCGTCGCCTTGACCGCCGCGCAGAGGATATCGCCAGAACCGTTGAAGCTCACGCGTGATCGCTGGCCGATGCGGATATCATGCACGCCGGTCACCGCGCCGGTGGATACGAGTTGCCCCGCCCTTAGCGCGCGCCCGCGGCGTGCGAGATGCTCGAGCAAGAACACCAGGGCGCTAACCGGATCGTCGGCGCCGGCGTGGACGCTCCCCGCGCCGGCAGACTTGCCGTCGATGAATGTCTCGCAGCTCAGTCCTTGCGCGAGCTTGGCGCGCCACTGGGGTACTTCGGGACCGACGATCAGGCCATGATTGTTGCCGAAATCCGAAACCACCACCGTGGCGCCAAGATCGTTGATCGTCGCCAATGGACTGCCTGCCGTCTCCACGCCGATATGCATGGTGGCGATCAGCGCGATTGCGTCGTCGCGCGTCCATTCGGTGTCTTCCGGCGGCACATCCTTGGCGATGCGCAATACATACTCCGCCTCCACCGCAGCGAAGCCTTGATCGAACACCGGAATTGGAACCTCGCCGCCGTTCGCGGTCCAAACCAGACGCTTGAAGATGGGGCCGGTCAGGCGTCCAGCACCGAGCGCTTCGATC
>CALBSY010000393.1 GCA_937967725.1 uncultured Alphaproteobacteria bacterium
GGCGGTGCCGGCCAGCGAGTTTGCGGCGCTCGAACCGAGCGAACTCGGCGTTTTCGGTGCGCCGACCGTGGAGCAGGCGATCGATCCGCTAATCGGCGCGCCAGAAACCCACGAGGAAGGCGCATCGGTAAGTCTGACCATCCGCGAAAGCGGTGAAACGGCGACTGCGGATATCGGGCGCGCCAACATACCGGACGACTCGGTCGCCGCCGGACACGTGCGTATCGAGTTTCGCCGCGAGCCGGAGGGCTGGTTCCCGACCAATGCTTACCGCCGCTCGCTGTGCCGGCGCGGCGAGGCGCAGGGACAATGGACCACGGGGTTGTGCCCATGACTCGGGAATATTGGTTCGCGCGCCGCTTTCCTGTTGGCAATCCCCGCAATGCGTACGCGCCAGTGCACTGGAAGGGTTGGGCTGCGGCTGGGATTTTCGTTGTGGCGTTATTGATCGGCGCTGCGGGCTTCGCGTGGATGGCCGCGACGGGGCACTTCGTTCAGGGCGCGGTTGTGTTCGCCGTAGCCGCGATCGTGGGGTTGGTGTGGTTTGTCACCATCGCCCAGGTCAAAGGCGATCGGACACGCACGGTGGAAGAATATCGGAAGATGCAACGTGTTTGATGTGAAGAACCTCCATGTAACAGCAGGCGGCGCCGAGAGCAGTAGGGGCCTGTCGCTGGGCGTGCCGGCAGGCGAAACGCATGCGCTGATGGGCCCTAAGGGCTCGGGCAAGTCCACGCTCGCTTATGCCTTGAGCGGACGCGATGGCTACGACGTGACCAAAGGCAGCGCCGCGCTCAACGGCGAAGATTTACTTGCTCTTGCGCCGGAGGAACGTGCCGCCAAAGGCCTCTTCCTTTCGTTTCAGCATCCGGTGGAGATTCCCGGGCTCTCCGTGATTGGTTTTCTCAAGGCGGCGCTGAATGCCCAGCGCAAAGCGCGCGGGCTGGAGCCGATGCCGGCGCCGGAGCTGCTGAAGCTGATGCGGGCCAAAGCGGATGCACTGAAGATCGATGCGGACATGCTCAAGCGGCCGATCAATGTCGGTTTCTCTGGCGGTGAGAAGAAGCGTTTCGAGGCGCTGCAGATGGCCGTGCTCGAACCGCGCTTCGCCATCTTAGACGAAACCGACAGCGGGCTGGATATCGACGCCCTGCGCATTGTCGCGGAGAACGTCAACGCGCTGCGCACGCCCGAGCGTGGCATGCTGGTGATCACGCATTATCAGCGGCTGCTGGATTACATCAAACCCGACAAGGTGCACGTGCTGGCCAAGGGCCGCATCGCCGCTTCGGGCGGTCCTGAACTGGCGCTCGAACTCGAGCGCGAAGGCTACGACAAATATCTGAGGGCGGCGTGAACGCGGCCGAACTCCCCAACCGCCGCGTCGAGGCGTGGAGATATTCCGACTTGCGTGCAGCGGTCGCCGAAACGCCATTCGCATTGGGCAAAGGCCGTGACGTCATCGAACGGTTGGCGCAGGGACTCGATCGCGTCGAGCTCGCCGCGGGAGAGCATAGAACCGTAGTCGAGCAGCTTGTGCAATCCTCTCCATTGCACGCGCAAGCCGTTGAGTATGTGGCGGCAGAGCGCTCCGATCTGACCCGTGTCGTGATTCAATCGGGGGAAGGCGTCGCTCTTTCGCGGGCGCGCGTGCGAGTCGATGCCGGTGCGCGGTTTCGCCAGTTTGTGCTCGCCGAAGGCGGCAAGCTCGCGCGCATCGAGACGGACGTGTCGGTGGAGGGCGAAGGCGCAAGCGTTGAGTTGAATGGCGTCTACATGTCCGGCCCAGGCTGCCACGCCGACCTTACGTCTGTCGTCGAACACAAGGTCGGCGGCGGAGTCACGCGCCAGCTGATCAAGGGCGTTGCCGCAAAGCGGGGACGCGGCGTGTTTCAGGGCAAGATTGTCGTTGCCCCGCAGGCGCAGAAGACAGATGCCCGGCAATATCACCACGGCATTCTGCTGGAGGACGGCGCAGAGATTTTCGCTAAACCAGAACTGATGATCCACGCCGATGACGTGCAGTGTGCGCACGGCAACACGGCGGGCGGGCTGGACGAACGGGCGCTCTTCTACATGCGCTCGCGCGGCGTGCCTGAGGCCGAAGCGCGTGCGCTGCTGATCGAGGCGTTCTTGCTGGAAGCCATTCCAGCCGGTCTGGACCCCGCCGTTCACGACGAGCTAACGGGGCGCATCGGCGCGTGGCTGCGGGAGCGGCATGCATGAATGCGCCGCTGAGCAAACGCCCCTTCGACGTCGACGCGCTGCGCGCGGCGTTTCCCATTCTCGGGCGCGAGGTGCATGGGCGGCCGCTTGTGTATCTCGACAACGCCGCTAGCGCCCAGAAGCCCGAAGCGGTGATCGAAGCAATGGCCGGCGCGATGCGCGGCGCCTACGCCAATGTCCACCGTGGCCTTCACGCGCTCGCCAATGAAACGACATAGGCGTTCGAGGCCGCGCGCGCAACTGTCGCGCGCTTCATCAATGCCGGCTCAG
>CALBSY010000394.1 GCA_937967725.1 uncultured Alphaproteobacteria bacterium
CAAGCTGCATCGCGACATCATCGCCCGCTTCGGCCGTTTCCCTCACCGCAACCCGATGCTCGGCCGCAAGAGTACGCCGGAAGAGTTGGCGTTCCTGGCTGAGGGCGGCTTCGCCGGCTGAGCGTCACTGCACTGGCGCGTCGAACGCATAACGCCAGTTGCCCTCGACATCTCGCGTCCACACCGTGATGTACCGGCCCGTCTCACGCGCATTGTCGGCGCCAACATACGTATAATTTCCCCAGGTCCAGCCCATGTCGCCGCGTGCCGATACGCGCGCGGACTCGGGCGCCCATTCAAGGCGCGCAGTTTGCGGCCAGTTCTGATAACGTACGGCGATGGCGGCGCGGCCGATCGCAACGGCGCCGCCGCCCATCACAACGGCGTTTTCAGCAGCGAACGCATTGAAAGCGGCGGGGACACCTTCCGCGGCCGCCATCGCGGAGAACGCGCGATCCGCGTCGAGCAACTCGGTGACTGCAGCCCGCGAGAGTTCTTCCTCGGTGCGTGAGCCCGCCAGCTCCGACAAGCGCGTGGCAAGCCGGCCGGCGACGTCATTAGCAGTCACGCAGCCGCGGGCGACGGACGTGGAGCGTCCTTCAACAGCAAGTTCGATGAAGGCTTGCTCGCCGGCGGAGCACGTCTCACCCGCATTGGCGGCCACGGCCCCGCCGACGCCAATCGCAGCACGCGCCAACTCCGCGATCTCCCGCTGCTGGGCGGCAGGCACGGGCGTGACGCGCGGTGCATCCGGCCCCCACAGCCACCAGCCCGTCGACGGGTGCCCGGTGAACCGGCGCACCGCCAATTGGCCCTCGTTGCCGCGCAGATCATAGCGGATCACGCGCGCGACCCCGCCGCGGGGAGGCGCGATAGTGATACGAACGGAAAGGTCGATGCCGTCAGCAGCCAGCGCCGCACGCCCGCCAGTGGTGGAAATAATGTCGGCGGCGAGCAGCGGCGTGGCCCACGCCGGCGCCCGCAGCGACAAATTCTGCGCCGCCGCCGGCGCGCTGAAGACGAGCGCCAAACCGCAGAGCGCGGCCGCGCGAAGAATCTTGGTCATCCCCACCCTCGGTTCGATCTGTCCCGTTGGCGAGGAGTTTAGGGCGCCAGCGCTAGCCGAGGCCAGAGTGAATGGCGCCTCTACGGTTGCGGGAGATCGCGAATCGGCTGGCCGTCGCGCAGCACCCACCGGGCCGTGTTGGCCACGCGGTCGATTTCGTCCTGCAGATCGCGCACGGCGCGCGGCATGCCAGCGCTTACACCACCATAGTCCGAGACCGTTTTGGTGCGCCCGTTGCGTTCAAGCGTGACGGTATAGGTCGGGAGGTCTGTGATGTGCGCGTGATAGGAGTCCTGCAGCCGTTCGAAGCCGATCTCGTCAAATCGGCGTAATAGACGCTCGACCTCGACACGTGGAATAGTGTCCCGGCGTTCGCCCACGGCATCGACGAAGCGTTCGCCCACATAGCGAACTCTTCCACCGCCACTGATCGTAACGCTGTAGGCGGGGCAGAAACCGAAGCACACTGAGCGCGACAGGGTAATTCTCACAGGTCCCTCCGCTGCAGGCGATTCCACCGGCGCGCATGACGCCAACACGAAGGCGCCAAGTGCGGTCAAAATAGCGCGGCGGATGTTCATGGACGTGTTTCCTCAGGCGCGACGGCGCGCCATGTTCTCGCGCTGCGCGACCCAAGCCGCGTCGCGGCGCTGCTCCAGATACCCCGGATAGAGATGCTCCATGGCTTCGCCGAGTTCAGCGGCGACAGCAAATGCGGAGACTTTGTCGTCCATGCGGCCAATTGCGAGGCGGCGGAGCATTTGTCCGCGCCGCCGCGGATCGATAGCGTTCTGCGCTTCCGACACAAGCAGGCGCCGGCACTTGGTAAGGAAGGCGGCGGCTTCTTCGTCCGCACCCACGACCTCGGGCGAGACGCGCTCCAGACGACCGCATGCGAAAATCACTGCATCGAGGATCGGCGGGCGGTAACCCTGGAACGCCGCTTCCTTCTCCTGGCCATGGCGATCCGGGCTTTCGTTGGGAAAGAATAGCCGGCCGCGGTCGGCGATGGAGGAGAGTTTCTGACCGGTCTCGTGCGCGAGGCGGCTGAACTCCGCCGCCGGATAGGCGCCGCCGCGGCCACGCGCCAGCGCTGCGGCCTGTGACACAAGATCGATCGCCTCGTGCGCCCAGGCGATGACCTCGGCGTCCATCTCGGCTTTCAGCGTTTCGAATTGCAACTCGGTCTGACGGCGCACCACCAGCCAATTCAGCACCAGCGACGCCAGCGCCAGCAACGCCGAACCGACCGCCACCCATTCCTCGAACCCCAGGTCCATAGCCCTTGTTCGGACTGCTGACCGGCGAAAACAAGGCCGATACCGATTCACGTCACAAAAACGTGCGCCCACCTCAGGCCGGGATTGGGCTAGTCTCCCGCCAAAATCCGGGGAGGATCGCGATGAAGCTGACCTATGCACTCGGCGCAGTCCTGGCGGCGTGCGTGCTGGCGCCCGCGGCGTTGGCGGATGGCGGCGGCGGCGGCGGCGGCGGACCCAGCATGATGGGCGGCTCCAGCAGCGAGAGCCCGGCGGCAGCCTATCAGGCCGGCGTCGCGGCGTTACAAGCTAACGACTATCAGACCGCCATCCGTCACCTGCGCAGCGCGCGCCGCGCCGCGCCCCGCGACGGCATTATCAATTTCGCGCTCGGCCTCGCCTACGTCGGCGCCGGTGAGACCAGCGATGCGCGCGGCGCCTTCGAGCGCGCGGTAAACGCTTCAAACGGGCCGCCAGGCGCGCGCCTGCAGCTTGGCCTGATTTATCTGGAAGGCGGCGACCGCGATCGTGCGGTTGAGCAGCAAGCCGAACTGGCCGCGGCGATCGAGAGTTGTGGCTCGAGCTGTAGCGATACGCAGCGCGCGCAACTGCAATCCGCCTACGACCAACTGACTCAGGCGCTGAACCCGCCCGCGGAAGAGCCTGCGGCCGTCGATCCTGCGACGACGGGTTGGAACTTCCCAAGCGTTGAAGAAGGCCGCCTCGCCTACGCCGAAGCTGTTGGTCTCATCAATCAGGAGCGTTTCCCCGAAGCGATGGCCGCGTTGGCGCGTGCTGAAGCCGCCGTCGGGCCGCATCCCGACGTGCTGAACTACATGGGCTTCGTCAGCCGCAAGATGGGCCGGTTCGACAACGCTATCGCCTATTACGGCCAGGCGCTGGCGCTCGATCCAAATCACCTCGGCGCAACAGAATATCTTGGAGAACTCTACATCCAGATGGGCGACCTCGGCCGCGCGCGCCAACAATTGGCGCGGCTTGATGAGCTCTGCGCCTATGGCTGCGCGCAGCGCGAAGAACTGGCGCGCTGGATTGAGACCGCCGCGGAGTGAAACCGCTCGTCGCGCTAGCCGCGTTCGCGATGCTCGGGGAGGCAGCGCCGAGCGCGCTGCTGTTACACGAGCGTGGGCGGACGACGATGGGAGAAACGATAGCGCGTGACATGACGCGCGCGCCGGGCGAATGCCTGGCTGAACGTACGCCGCAGATCGAGATCGGCCGCGCGCTGTTCCGCAGCCCCGGGCTGCTCGGCGGGCCGGCGGCGCGGGCTGGTCTTTCATGCAACGCGTGTCACAGCAATGGCGGCATTAACACGCGTTTCCTGCTGCCCGAACTCACTGATCGCGCCGGGCACGCGGACGTCACCTCCGAGTGGGCGAGCGCAGTGCGCGGCGATGGCTTGGCCAATCCGTTGCCGATCCCCGATCTGGCGGGCGCTTCAAACCATGCCGCGTTCGGCCAGGCGCGCGAGCGGTCGTTGGAAGTGTTCGTACGCGACGTGATTGTCGAAGAGTTTCAGGGCGCGCCGCCGCCTACGCAGGCGTTCGATGGCGTGATCGCGTATTTGCGCGCGCTGCGGCTCGATACGTGTCCTGCGAGCGAGGCAGCGATCACACTTGAAAGCGCTGCTGACGACGTACGCCGCGCACTTGCGGCGGCCGAGAATGCGGACGCAGAAACGGCGCGGCTTGTCCTGCTGGCGGGACAAGATGGGGTTGGACGCATCGTGGAACGGCTGCCGGCGGCGCGGTTTGCGCGCGATCGGCGCCGGTTCGAGCGCCTTGCGCGCGAACTTGGCGCCTGGCGCAACGCAGACGACATCCATGCAACGTTAGCGACGGCCGCCCCTGGCTGGCGCGCACGGTTCGACGCCGCCGTCGCGCGCATCGCGCGTAAGCAAGCACAGACCTACTTCAACGAGGCCACACTACGCGCGGCGCTTGAGCGCTCAGAGTAAACCAAGCGCTGTGGCGATGCGCGCTTGCAAATCCGCCGCCGTGACTCGCGGCCAGTCGGGCATCTGGCCGGCGATCCAGGTGAATTGGCGTTTGGCGTAGCGGCGGGTGTCACGCTTGGCGATCTCGGCAGCGTCGACCATCGACATCTCTCCGCGCAGATGCGCCATGAGCGCCGGCGCGCCATGCGCTTTCATGGCAGGAAGCGCCGGATCGAGTCCGCGCGCGGCAAACGCGCGCACTTCATCCAGCGCGCCTGCGGCCAACATGGCTTCGAAACGCGCATCGATGGCCGCATAGAGCGCGTCGCGGCCCGGCGTCAGGGCAAGCCCCACCCATTGCTCGGCCAGCAGCGCGGGTTTGGTGTTGGCCTGCAGCGTACTGATGCTCTCGCCGGTCGTTTCCAACACTTCGAGCGCGCGCAGAACGCGGGGCGCATCGTTAGGCGCCAGGCGCGCGGCGGTGACAGGATCGCGCGCGGCGAGCTCGGCGTGCAGCGCTGGCGCACCTTCCGCGTTGGCGCGCTCGCGCAACGCGGTGCGCAAATCCGGATCAGCGGCGGGAATGTCGGCAATGCCCT
>CALBSY010000395.1 GCA_937967725.1 uncultured Alphaproteobacteria bacterium
CAAGAATTTCGACTGCGGCGACGGCGGTTGGGTGGCCGATTACAACGACGCCAAAAACTATCTCTATCTGTTGGAAACCCGCACCGGCCCGCAGAACTATCCGGGCTATTCGAATCCCGAATACGATCGCCTCGTACACGAGAGCGATTTCGAGCCCGATCCCGCTGCACGGGCGCAGCTGATGATCCGCGCCGAGCAGCTCATGCTCAGCGAAGCGCCGATCTTCATTAGCGCGTTCATGAACTCAACCACTATCGTGCACCCGGACCTGAGCGGCTACGAGGACAATCTCGAAGACATCCACCGCGCGCGCTGGTTCGGCATTCGCAACGCTTAAAAGCCGCCGCCAGCCTCTTCACTGCCGATCGCCTTGATAGCGAAGGCATAGTCGTGCGCCAGTTCGCGTAGAAACTCGAAGCGGCCGGCGCTGCCGGCGTGGCCCGCGCCCATATTCATCTTCAACAGGACGGGGCGGCCGCTGGTCGTGTGCGGGCGCAGCTTGGCCACCCACTTGGCCGGCTCCCAATAGGTGACGCGCGGATCGGTGAGACCGCCGGTCGACAGCACGGCAGGATACGCTTTGCGTTCGACATTGGTGTAGGGGCAGTAGGAGGCGATGTAATCGTAGGCTTCAGGGTCTTCGAGCGGGTTGCCCCATTCGGGCCATTCGGGCGGGGTCAGCGGCAGCGAAGTGTCGCTCATGGTGTTGAGCACATCGACGAACGGCACGCCGCCGATCACGCCCGCCCACAAGTCCGGCCGCATGTTGTTGATGGCGCCCATCAGCAGCCCGCCGGCCGAGCGGCCTTCGCATACGATGTTGCCGGGACGTCCATAACCGGCGCCGATCAGTTCTTCTGCGACGGCGATGAAATCGGTGAAGGTGTTGCGCTTGGCGAAGCGACGCCCGTCCTGGAACCAGCCGAAGCCCATTTCCGAGCCGCCGCGAACGTGCGCGATCGCATAGATCCATCCGCGGTCAACCAGGCTGAAGCGTCGGATCGAGAAGTCGGCGTCCGTTGAGATGCCGTAGGAGCCGTAGCCGTAGAGGTAGAGCGGCGCCGTGCCGTTAAGCGGCGTGCCCCTGCGCATGAGGATCGTGATCGGCACGCGCTGGCCGTCGCTCGCGGTCGCGAAAAAGCGGCCAGTGACGTAATCGTCCGGATTGTGGCCGGAGGGTATTTCCTGCGTCTTGCGCAGCACCTGTGTGCGCGCCGCCATGTCGTAATCGTACCACTGCATCGGCGTGGTAGGTGATTCATAGACGTAGCGCACGGTGGTGGTGTCGAACTCATAGCCGCCGGCGAGTTCGAGATTGTACGCGGACTCCGTCATGGCGATGGCGTGTTCGTCGCCATTGCGGTGACGGATGAGAATCTGCGGCAGCGCATGCGAGCGCTCGACGCGCACCAGATAGTCCTTGCTCGCGCCGAGACCGAGAATGTAGCGGCCTGCCTGGTGCGGCAGGAATTCGCGCCATTGCGCGCGGCCGGTGCGGCCAGGCTCAGCCGTCATCACTTTGAAATCGACGGCATTGTCGGCGTTGGTGAGGATGTACCAGCGTCCGTTCCAATGCGTCGGCGTGTAGAGCAGTTCGTCTTCGCGGCCGTGGAACAAGGTCGGCTGCGCTGTCGGCTCGCTTGCGGGGATGGTGTAATATTCGGACTGTGCGCCGTTGCCGGCGCTGATCAGGATGTACTCGCGGCTCTCGCTGACGGCAGGATCGAGGAAGAAGCCGTCGTCCGGTTCGTCGTACACCAGCACATCGTCGCCGCCGCGCGCGGGTCGGCGGTGAATTTGCGCCGGGCGCCCGTTGTCATCGCGGAAGGTCCAGAAGATGAAGCGGGAATCCGGCGACCATACGAAACTGCCGTAGCAATTGGTGATGGACGAGGTGAGTGTCTGGCCGCTGGCCAAATCCTTCACATAGACCGTGTAGATTTCCGAGCCTTGCTCATCCACCGCGTAGGCGAACAGCGTATGGTCGGGCGAGTGCTGCGCCGAGATGACTTTGTAGAACGTCTTGCCGCGCGCTTGCTCGTCGACATTGATGAGAATCTGTTCCGGACCGTCCTCGCCACGCGGGCGGCGCGCGTAGATCGGATGCTGGGCGCCGGTCTCGAAGCGGCGGTAATATTCCCACGGGCCATCGGGCGCCGGCACGGAAGAATCGTCCTCCTTCGTGCGCCCGCGCATTTCCTGATAGATGCGCTCTTGCAGCGCTTCCGTCGAAGCCATCATCGCGCGTGTGTAGGCGTTCTCCGCCTCGAGGTACTCGCGGATGTCGGCGCGCAGTACGGAAGGCTCGCGCATGACCTGCTGCCAGTTCTCATCCTTGAGCCAGGCATAATTATCCACGCGCGTGCGCCCAAGCTGCTCGATCGTCTGGGGTTCGATGCGGGCGGCGGGCGGCGTCGGCGTTTCGGTCATTGGTCCATCCGAGGAGGTGGCGCAGGCGGGGATGAGAGCGAGGGCGGGCAAGGCCGCGCTCGCGCGGAGAAGATCGCGTCTATTCATGCCGTCTAGTGAGGGGAAGCCGGGGCGGCGGTCAATCGCGTTACGTCAGGCGCATCAGCAGCGCCGTAGCGTCATCGCTCTTCTTGAAGCGGGGATGCTGGGCCCCGGCGGCGTCGGCTGCCTCGATTCCCCTGAGTTCGCGGCCAAGCTCCTGCAGGCCCTTCTCCAGCGCCGCCCGGATCAGGCCGGCGGCGTCATACACTTTGTAGCGGTCGGTCAGCGCCGAGAAGCCATCCGTCATCAGCAGAACGTAGGCCGGACGCTGCAGCGGCATCGACCATACGCGCGCGTGATCGGCGCAGGCGGGGTCGAGGCAGAAAGTCCAGTGCGCGCCCGGCTGATTGAGGGCGGCGCGCATCTCGCGCAGTTTGGCGATGGTGGCTTCGCGGCGCAGCAGCGGCTTTTCGGCGTCCGTCTGCTGTGCGGCTAATTCTGTCTCTGCGTCCGCCGCATCCTCAGGTCCGCCAGCGGTCCGCACAGAGCCGTCCGCCTCTAGCGCAAACAGGCGGCTGTCGCCGAGGTCGATCCCGGACACGCCCAGCGCGCTCTCCTCCAGCATCAGCAACGACGAGATCGGCGACTGCCAGCGTTCGTAGGTCTGGCCAGCTCTCAGCTCATCGAACCGGCGTGCGGCAGCCGCACTGGCCTCACGAACGGCGGAGCGCAATTCCGCGCCGGTTTGGTGCAAGTGCGCGTTGGCGAAGTGCGCCATCCAGGCGGCGTCCGACGCTGCGCCGCTCAATGGTTCGCCGTGCAGATCGGTCGCGCCGTCCAGCACCCAAGCGCGGGCGCCGGCGAACCCGCATGCGTCGTCATTCTGCTTGGCGCGATCGCCAGCGAGCGAGATCGCTTCGACGAAAGTGAGCATCAGGCCGGATAGACGAGTGAGATGATCTCGGCCACGCAAGCCGGGCGCGGCTCATTCTCGACCTCGATGGTGCATTCGTTGGTGATCTGGAAGCCTTGGCCGCGGGCTTCGCAGCTCAGCATCTTCACCTTGAGGCGGATGCGGGCGCCGACCGGCACGGTGTTGGTGAAGCGCACCTTGTTGGAGCCGTAATTGATGCCGCGGCTGACGCCCTGATAGGTGATGATGTTGCGGGCCAGGAACGGGATCAGGGACAGCACCAGGTAGCCGTGCGCGATCGGGCCGCCCAGTTCCTTGGTGGCGCGCTCGATGTCGACATGAATCCACTGGTGGTCGCCGGTCGCGTCGGCAAAACGGTTGACCCGGTCCTGGGTGACTTCCAGCCAATCCGAAACGCCCAGCTCCGTGCCCACTAGGCGCTTGCGCCAGGCACGCTGGCCCTGGCCGAAGAATTCGGCCTCTCTCGCGACGAATACGACCTAGTGGTCGAGAAGCTCGGACGTGCGCCCAACGTGACCGAGTTGGGCGTGTTCTCGGTGATGTGGAGCGAGCATTGCTCCTACAAGTCGAGCCGCGTGCATTTGGCGAAATTCCCGACCAAGGCGCCGCACGTGATTTACGGCCCTGGCGAGAATGCCGGCGCCATCGACATCGGCGAGGGGCTGGCGGCGATCTTCAAGATGGAGAGCCACAACCATCCGAGCTTCATCGAACCGTTCCAAGGGGCTGCGACCGGCGTCGGCGGCATTCTGCGCGATGTGTTCACGATGGGCGCGCGGCCCGTCGCGATCATGAACGCGCTGCGCTTCGGCGAGCCGGATCATCCAAAAACGCGCAAGTTGGTCGACGGCGTCGTCAGCGGCATCAGCTTCTACGGCAATTGCGTCGGGGTGCCGACGGTCGGCGGGGAAACCAATTTCGACGCCCGCTACAATGGCAACATCCTCGTCAATGTGTTTTGCCTCGGCATCGCGCCGAAGGACAAAATTTTTACCGCCGCCGCCAAGGGCGCGAACAATCCCGTCGTCTATGTCGGCGCCAAGACTGGCCGCGACGGCATCCACGGCGCGACGATGGCCAGCGCCGAATTCATCGAAGGCGAAGATGGACTCCGTCCGACAGTGCAGGTGGGCGACCCATTTCTTGAAAAGCTGCTGATCGAAGCGTGCCTCGAACTGATGGCGACCGACGCCATTATCGGCATCCAGGACATGGGTGCGGCGGGGCTTACGTCTTCATCGGTGGAAATGGCTTCGAAAGGCGAGGCGGGCATAGAGCTCAATCTCGATGCCGTGCCCGCCCGCGAAGAGGGCATGACTCCGTATGAGTTCATGCTGAGCGAAAGCCAGGAGCGGATGCTCATGGTGCTGAAGCCCGGCCGTGAAGACGAAGCCAAGCGCATCTTCGAGAAGTGGGGGCTTGACGCTGTCGTCCTCGGCACGACAACGGACACCGGCAATCTGACGCTGCGCTGGCATGGCGATGTCGTGTGCGACATCCCGCTCGGCCCGCTGGCGGATGAAGCGCCGAAGTACGAGCGCCCGTACGTCGAGCCGCTGAAGGCGATCCCGCTGACAGAGGGCGAACGGAAGCGGTTGGTGGATGAGTATCCTGGTTTCGCCAACTCGCTCATCACGCTGCTCTCGCAACCGGATCAAGCGTCGAAGCGTTGGATCTGGGAGCAGTACGATCGCCACGTGCAAGGCGACACGTTGGCCGACAGCGGCAGCGACGCAGCCATTGTGCGCCTCTATCCGTCAAATCGCGCGCTGGCGATGACCTGCGATGTTACGCCTCGCTATGTCGAAGCCGACGCCTATGAAGGCGGCAAGCAAGCCGTCGCGGAAGCGTGGCGCAACCTCAGCGCTGTCGGCGCGCGGCCGTTGGCGGTGACGGACAATCTCAATTTCGGCAATCCGCAGCGCCCGGAAATCATGGGCCAGATCGTGCGCGCCATCGACGGCATGGCCGAAGCATGCCGCGAGCTCGCGTTCCCGGTGATCAGCGGCAACGTCTCGCTCTACAACGAGACCAACGGCCAAGCCATTTTGCCGACGCCCGCGATCGGCGGCGTCGGCATCCTCGACAATTTCGAACGCCGCGCGACCGCCGATGCGTTGAAGAGTGGCGAACTTCTGTACTTGGTTGGCTTGAACGGATCGCACCTGGGGCAGTCCGTGTACGCGCGCGATCTGTTTAAGCTGGGTGGTGCTGCACCGGCCATCGACCTTCTACTTGAAAAGAAGAACGGCGACTTTGTGCGTTCGCTCGTCTCAAGCGGATTAGTGCGCGCCGCTCACGACATCAGCGATGGCGGATTGGCGATTGCCGCAGCCGAAATGGCCTTGAGTTCGGACGTGGGCATTGGTCTAGGGTATCAAGGCGACGGATCCGACGCGGAGTTCCTCTATGGTGAGGATCAGGCCCGCTATCTCATTTCAATTCCGTCCAACAAGATTGATGAGTTGGATCGCAGGGCTGAGGCTGCAGGAGTCTACATTCTCAACGTTGGCGAGGTTGGTGGTCGCGAGCTGTCCTATGTTGGCGTAAATGGCGCCCGTGAACGCGTATCGCTCGAAGATCTCCGCGCTGCTCACGAAGGCTGGCTGCCCGCCTATATGAAGGTGGCGCACTAGCGCGCGTGGAGGGCCGATGCCCGCATTCGACTACGATCTCTTCGTCATCGGCGCCGGCTCGGGCGGCGTGCGTGCGGCGCGGCTGGCGGCGAAAGCAGGCGCGCGTGTCGCCGTTGCCGAGCAGGCGGAGATCGGCGGCACCTGCGTCATCCGCGGTTGCGTGCCCAAGAAGCTTTTGGTCTACGGCTCGGACTTCGGCCAGGCGTTTCGCGACGCCAAGGGCTTCGGCTGGACCGTCGATTGGGCGCGCTTCGATTGGCCGACACTGCGCGATAATGTGCAAGCGGAGGTGGCGCGCCTTTCGGGGCTGTACCGTAAGAACCTCGACGCCGCGGGCGTCGCCGTGTTCGAGGACCGGGCAGTTGTGACGGGCGCGCATGGCGTACGTCTGCAGCAAACCAGCCAAAGCTACAGCGCAGAGCGCATTCTCGTCGCAACAGGCGGGCACACCTATCGGCCGACAAGCATCAAGGGCCAAGAATTCGGCATCAGCTCGACCGATGCGTTTCTGCTCGACGAGCTCCCTTCGCGTGTGCTCATCGCCGGTGGCGGTTACATCGCCTGCGAGTTCGCCACCATCTTCTCCGGCCTCGGTGTGGAGACGACGATCGTTTATCGCGGCGAGCGCATCCTGCGCGGCTTCGACCACGACATTCGCAAGCACGTCCAGGCCGACCTCGAACGCACCGGCGTCAAAGTCATATGCGGCTCCACGATCAGCGAAATTGCACCGCTCAGCGCAGGCGGCCGGTTGGCGACGCTGAGCAATTCGATGCGCCTGGAAGTCGATACCGTGATGTGGGCTGTCGGGCGCGAGCCGAACACCAAGAACATGGGGCTCGAAGCGGCGGGCGTGCGGGTGCCCGAGAGCGGGGCAGTGGCGGTGGACGACTACTCGCGTTCGAGCGTGCCCTCGATCTTCGCGGTGGGCGATGTGACTGACCGGATCAATCTGACGCCGGTGGCGATCCGTGAGGCGATGGCGTTCGTGGAAACCGAGTTTAATGGCCGCCCTACGGCCTTCGATCACGCCGACGTCGCCTCCGCGGTGTTCTCGCGCCCGCCAGTCGGCGCGGTGGGCATGACCGAGGAGCACGCCCGCACCGCGGCTGGCAAGATCAAAGTGTTCCGTAGCGCGTTTCGGCCGATGAAAAACATCCTCGCCGGCAACGAGCAGCGCACGCTGATGAAGCTCATCGTCTCGGCTGAAAGCGACCGCGTGCTCGGCGTACATATTGCCGGACCCGAGGCGCCGGAGCTGATTCAACTTGCGGCGATAGCCGTCAAAGCTGGGCTTACGAAAGCGCAGTGGGACGCCACCTGCGCGGTGCATCCTACAGCCGCGGAAGAACTCGTGTTGATGGGCGAGCCGATCCCGCACGACAACGAGGCGCCGGCGTAACCGCCGACGCCTCGCGTCGCTCCACAACTCGGTAGGCGGGGTGAGCCGCCGGTTGATTCCCGCCCTGGCCGGCGCGATCGTTCAGCTCAGTCGTAATCGCGCTCCCACCGATCGTCGTCGTCGCGGCCCCAACGATAGTGATCGTCTCGGTCCCGCCAACCATCATGTCCGCGCGAGTCGTAGCGCCAGCGCGGACCGAACCAGCGGGGATGACCGATCGGCGGCGCCCAAAGCCGGCCAATCGCGGCGCGACGATAACGCGAATAGATGATCACCTGACATTGATCGCCGCGGCATTCGTCGGTGTAGACGTAGATATTGCCCGGCCGCATGCCGAACGGACTCTCGAGCAGGCGATAGAAGATGCGGTCATTTTCATCGAACGTGTAAACGCGCCCGTGATCGCGGATGGTTATGACGTCCCGTCCGCGCCAGTCGCCGCGGCCATAGCGAAAGTCCTGCGCTGACGCGGCGCTTGCCCCCGCCAACATAAGAGCGGCCACGACGGCGGCCAGCAGCTTCTTCATTGCGATGCGCTCCCGGAACGATGCAGTTCCCAACAACAATGTCCCTTCTCCACAAATTGGCGCCGCTAAGCGGAATCCGGGCTGAGCGGCGCACTTTCCCACGGCCACGGCGCGCTGGTAGGAGCGGATTCACCGTATGCTAACCGGCGCTGGCGAGCGTCCGGTCCGGACAAAATTGCAGAAGGGGCGGAGAAGCCATGCCCGCGAGACTGGTTTCGGTGATCAACATGAAGGGCGGCGTCGGCAAGTCGACGACGACGGTTTCGCTTGCCGAAACCCTGGCGCTGCACCAGCGCCGGCGCGTGCTGATCATCGATCTCGATCCGCAGACCAACGCCTCGATTATGGCGGCCGGCCCCGAAAAGTGGAATGCGCTGCGCGAGGCAGAGCGCACGCTCGACTTCTTCTTCGAGAGCTACATCATTCAGCAGCGTCCCCAACCGTTCAAGTCGCTGATCGAACAGAAGGTGTCTGACCTCAAGGGCAAGCCGGATGTGGCGCTATGCGCTTCGGCGCCGGAGTTTCGCATCGTTGAACGCGATATGATCGAGAGCTTCGTCAAGCGCGGCTTCCAGATCGACATGATCCAGAAATGGATCTGCGAACGCTTCGCCAACGGGTTGAAGAACGTCGTCAACGACTACGACTACATCCTGATCGACTGCCCGCCCGGCATATCGCTGTTCGCGGAAGCGGCGCTGATTGCCGCGGACGCTATCTTGGTGCCGACCATTCCCGACTATGTCTCGCGCCTCGGCCTGATCACGTTCCGCAAGCGTGCGTTGCGGCTGATCAATGAGCGCCGCGGCGGGCCATCGCAACTCATGGTGGTGGCGACCAAATACGATGAGAGCTTCTCCTTGCATCGTTCGGAGGTGCAATTGCTGAAGGACAATCTCGGGGAAGCGATGTTCGACGTTCGCATTCCTCAACACGTCGATATCGCCAAGGCCGCCGAATGGTCGGAGACGACGCGGACGTTCGAGCAGAAATACGGGGCGATGGCCAAGACGGTCACCAAGCTCGGCGAAGAGTTCATGAGCAAGGTGGAGCTGGCGCCAGCCTTATGAGCCTCAACAAGACGCTCGACCGCCTGTTCGACGAAATTCGCCGCGAGGCGAAGCGCAATCCCGATTTCGCCGACCGGCTCGACGCCGTGCTGCGCCTGCACGGCTCGCGCCGAGACGTCGCCGACGAGGTGTTAGATGACGTTGCGGCGGGCGCTGAGAAGGCCCCGCCGCGTAGGAAGGGCAAAGCGGCGGCGCCGGTCGTGCCTTCAGCGCCGCAGCCTCCCGAGCCGGTGGCGCCCGCGATTGGCCCGATCAATCCGGTGGGTCTGTATAAGCGCGAGGGCGAGGACGCGCTGACCGCCGCGTTGGCGGCGATGGACGAAGCTGCGCTGCGCGCGCTGGTCGCCGAGCACAACCTCGATCCGTCGGGCGTGGCCGATGCCATGGACGAGGCGGAGCTGG
>CALBSY010000396.1 GCA_937967725.1 uncultured Alphaproteobacteria bacterium
ATGTCATCCTGGACGAAATCGAACTTGATGCCCGCGTCCTCGAACATGCGGCGGTTGTAGATTTCCACATACTCGCCACGGAAATCCTCGAACCGGCTGGCCGGCTCGATCAGCAGCACGCCGTCGAGTTCGGTCTTCTTGACGATCAATTGCTCAGACATCGGTCCCCACTTGGGCTCAAGGCGCCGCTCCTATGCACGCCCGCCCGAGCGGAGGCAAACCCCGGCGCCGCAAAGCTGCGCTGCCGTCCGCCCACAGACGCGCAGTTTCTAGCACAGTGCGACGCCGCCGCCGACTTGACCTCAGCCCGGCGCGGTTTCATCCCTCGCCCGGCGGCCGCTGAGCTTGGCCGGAGGTTTGGCTTGGCCAGCAATGTCATCACCGATTTCGGCGACACGTTTTCGCGCTGGCGCACTTGGTTCCTGTTGGGAAACCAGGACATCTACCTTCGCTACAAACGCTCCATCATCGGGCCGTTCTGGCTGAGCATCAGCCTTGCCGCGATGTGCGGTGGTATGGCCCTGCTCTACAGCCAGATTTTCGACATCTCGTACGAGGACTACCTGCCCTGGTTGGCGACGAGCCTGCTGGTCTGGATGCTGCTCTCGCAGATGATGCTGGAAGGGGGCGGCATCCTGATCGATTCGGAAGCGCCGCTTCGGAGCGTGCGTATTGCCCAGCCCATCCTAGTGATGCGGATGGTGTACCGCAACATACTGATTTTCCTGCATAACTTGATCGTTATCCTCGCCCTTCTGCTGCTCACGGGACACGAATTGGGACCCGTTACCGTGCTCGCCTTACCGGGTCTTGTGGTCGTGCTGGCCGTAGGTTTTTTCTATTCGCTGGCGATGGCGCCGCTGTGCTTGCGGTTCCGGGATATCTCCCAGGTGATCGCCACCATTCTGCAGATCGCATTCTTCATGACGCCGATTATCTGGAGGCCGGAGCAAGGACGGGTGTCGCCGGAATTCGTGCTGTGGAACCCCTTCCACCACATCATCGAACTTGTCCGCGCCCCGTTGCTTGGCGAAACGGCGGCAACGACGCTCAGCTGGATGGTGAGCCTGGGCGTCGTGGCCTTCCTCGCCGTCTGTGCGCTGATTTCCTTGGCTTCGACCCGGCGCCGCGTGTTTTTGTGGCTCTAAGGAGCTGCGGCTGCGCCCTGAGGTGGCGTTGCGAGCCCCCATGCCGCATGAGATAATTTGCCTAAAGTCAGGGTCTGGCGGGGACCTTTGCTCGGTAGTGAGCTGCTGATGCAGCCGGATCGTTCTTGTGGGGGAGTATGAGCGCGCACATTCGCCTCAAGGACGTGTCGTTCACGTACCCGATCTACGGCCTTACCAACCGGTCGCTGAAAGTGACGGTCATGCGCCAACTCGTGGGCGGGCAAGTCGCGGTGCACGACCGGAAAGTAATCGTCAACGCGCTGCGCAACATCTCCCTCTCGCTCGAGCCGGGCGACCGGCTCGGTCTTGTCGGCGCCAATGGCAGCGGCAAAACAACCTTGCTGCGCCTGCTCGCCGGGCTGGCGCACCCCTCAACCGGCACATTGGAAATCGAAGGCCGAGTCGTGCCGTTGATCGACAAGGGCTTAGGCATCCACCCCGAATTGACGGGCTCGCAGAACGTCGAACTTCCGCTACGTCTGCTCGGGGCGAGCGACGCCGAGGTGCGCGAGGCGCAAGCCGAGATTCCCGGCTGGACCGGCCTTGGGCAATTCCTCCATCTTCCAGTGCGCACCTATTCCGAAGGCATGCGCGCACGCTTGCTGTTTGCGATCTGCACCGCGTTGCATGGCGACATCCTGATCCTCGATGAATGGTTAGGCGCCGGCGACGCGTCATTCGCGGCGAATGCCGAGGCGCGCTTGCATTCGTATCTGAACCGCACGCAGATCGTTGTTTGCGCCACACACTCGATGGATCTCATCCGTCGCTTTTGCACCAAGGTGGCGTGGCTTGAGAACGGCGAGTTGGTCCAACTCGGCGACGTTGAGGAGGTGCTGCACGCCTATTGCGAGCGCATGTTTCCCAAAGTAGCGGCCGAGTGATCCGCCTCGTGGCCGCGTTCGCGCAACACTGCGACTGGTAACATGCGGCAGGCCGTGATCCTGGTCGGCGGCCGGGGCACGCGCCTCGGTGAGCTGGCGCGTGAAACACCGAAGCCGCTGCTGCCGATCGTCGGCGACGTGCGCTTTCTCGATTATCTGATAGAAAACATTGCCCGCCACGGCATCGAGGACATCGTGCTCCTCGCCGGTCACTTTGGCGATCAGGTTGAAGCGCGTTACGCAGGCAAACGCATCCGCGGCGCGCACCTGCGCGTCATCGTCGAGCCTTCGCCGGCGGGCACCGCCGGCGCATTGCGCTACGCAGAAGCGGCGCTCGACGACACATTCCTCATGTTGAACGGCGATTCGATCGTTGAGCTGAACTATCTGGCCTTGGCGCAGGCGCTCGGCCGCAACGATCAAGCCGCGCTAGCGCTGCGCCGCGTGCCGGATGCGTCGCGATACGGCCGAGTGCAAACGTCGGGCAGCCGTGTCGCCGGCTTCCACGAAAAAGACCCAGCATTCAGCGGCGCGGCGCTAATCTCGAGCGGCGTCTACGCGCTGCGTAAGAGCGTGCTCGGCCTGATCGGTCGCGTCCCCGCCTCGATCGAAACCGACGTATTCCCAAAACTCGCTGCGGCAAACGCTATCGCGGCCTTCGAAAGCACGGGCTATTTCCTCGACATCGGCCTGCCCGACACGCTGGCGCAAGCGCGCGCGGAGCTGCCGGATCAAATGCGGCGCGGGGCTGTGTTCTTCGATCGGGACAACACGCTGATCCGGGATGAGGGCTACACTTATCGCGTCGAAGACCTCGAATGGCTGCCCGGCGCGATCGAAGCCATCCGAGCCTGCAACGACGCCGGCCGTTTAGTAATCGTGGTCAGCAATCAAGCCGGCATCGCGCGAGGCCTCTACACCGAAACCGACATGCGCCGTTTTCATACGCACATGCAGAACGAGTTGCGCAAACACGGCGCCCACATCGATGCATTCTACCACTGCCCGCACCACGGCGACGGCGCAATTGGACGCTACAAGCACCTGGATCACCCCGATCGCAAGCCCAATCCCGGCTTGTTGCGGCGTGCGTTCGCGGAATGGCCAATCGAGCGCGCGTGCGCCGTACTTATCGGTGATGCGGATTCCGACATCGCCGCTGCAAAAGC
>CALBSY010000397.1 GCA_937967725.1 uncultured Alphaproteobacteria bacterium
GGACCCTCCTATGTGCTACTTGATTTGTTTGTTTTCGTGTTGCTCTCCGCTTTCTTTTTGCATTTTCTCTTGCTTTACGCTTATCTTTATCTTTCTGGGGCAGGCCGTCCGCGATGTCGTAATAGTCGCCCTTGTCGGCGACAAAGATGTGAAGTGCGAGCTTCGTGCCGGTGGGCTTGTCGAACGCCCCCATGCCGATAGCGATCTTGTCGCGGCCGACCGGATCCCAGAACAGCGCCGAGCCGCAAACCGAACAGAAGCCGCGCCGCACCTTGGGTGACGACTGAAACCAGGTAAGCCGATCCTCGCCCATGATTGTCAGCGCAGCGCGGGGCACATCGGTCGAGGCCCAGAAGTGACCGGATTGCTTGCGACATTGCGAACAATGGCAGGCGTCCGGCGGCCGCAAATCGCCCCTCACCTCGATCCGCACGGCGCCGCAGAGACACGATCCTTTGTGCATCGCTTACACTTCCATATTATCGATAAGTCGCGTTTTCCCGAGCCAAGCTGCGGCGAGAATGCGCGTAGGTTGCGAGAGATTGACTACGGGCGCGAGCGTTTCGGCTTCGCGTAGGGCAAAGTAATCCACGCATGTGAAGCCGGCCGCGGTCAAACGACGCGCGGCATGAGCTTCAGCATCCGCTATCGGTGCGCCCGCGCGCACGGACTTGACGGCCTCGCGCATGATCGCATTGAGCTGCGCCGCGATGCGGCGCTCGCCGGCGGTGAGGTAGGCGTTGCGCGAACTCATTGCCAGGCCGTCGCCTTCGCGCACGGTGGGGCAGCCGACGATCTCGACCGGGATGTCGAGATCGCGTGACAAGCGCTTGATCACCAGCAATTGCTGATAGTCCTTTTCGCCGAAGAACGCCGCGTCCGGCAGGCATTGCAGCAGCAGTTTCGTCACGACCGTGGCGACGCCGCCGAAGAAGTGCGGGCGAAACTCGCCTTCAAGCGAAGTTGAAACGTTGGCGACGATTACGCTGGTGGCGAAGCCCTCCGGGTACATCGCCTCGCGCTCCGGCGCGTAGAGCAGGTCGCAGCCGGCGCCCGCCAGCAAGGCCGCGTCCCCGGCCTCGTCGCGCGGGTAGCGTTCGAAGTCCTCGTTTGGCGCGAACTGTTTTGGATTGACGAACAAGCTCGCGACCGCCCGGTCGCAACGCGCTTTGGCTGCGCGCACCAACGACAGATGTCCTTCATGCAGCGCGCCCATGGTTGGGGCTAGCCCGACGCTCAGCCCCTGCGCCCGCCAATCGTTAATGGCTTGGCGCAATTCGGAAACGTTGCGCAGGATGGGCAAAGTGCTCATGCCCGTCGCATCCCGTGCCACTGCTCGGTCGTCAAGCCGTTTAAGCCTGCCTTAACCATGGTCGACGAAGTTTTGAAGCATGCGTCTTGGCGTTGCGTGTCCGTTAAGCACTGCGGCGCCCGCCAGGCTAGGCGGGCCCAGCCCATGAGTCTTGCGCACGCCTTCGAGCCAAACCCCGCGCCGCGTCAGGCGCACATCATCGTGGTTGGCAACCAAAAGGGCGGCGCCGGCAAGTCCACTGTGGCGATGCACTTGATCGTGGCGCTGATGCGCATGGGGAGGCGCACAGGCGCGCTCGATCTCGATGTGCGGCAGCGCTCGCTCACCCGCTATATCGAAAACCGCGGCCGCTGGATCGCCGCACGGGGCGCGAAACTGCCGAGCCCGCAGATATTTGAACTGCACGAGAGCCGGCAGCGCATGCTCGACATCGCTGAGGAGGAGGACGAACAGGGCTTTCGCATCGCGCTGAAGCGGCTTTCGGAAACCTGCGATTTCATTGTCATCGACAGCCCCGGCGGCGATTCGCATCTGGCGCGCGTCGCCCATGCCTGCGCCGACACCCTGATCACTCCGCTCAATGACAGTTTCGTGGACTTCGATCTCTTGGGCGACATCGATCCGGCAGCGCCGGACATCGTCCGTCCGTCGATCTACAGCGAAATGGTCTGGGACAGCCGTAAGAAGAAAGCCCTGGCGGCGCGCACGCCGATCGACTGGGTCGTGCTTCGCAACCGCACCGCGACCAGCCGTATCGAGGCGAAGAACAAGCAACGGGTGGGAGAGGCGCTGAAAACCCTCTCCAGCCGGATCGGGTTTCGCCTGGCGCCTGGCCTGTCCGAACGCGTCATTTTCCGCGAGCTCTTTCCGCAGGGATTGACCCTGCTCGATCTCGACGCCGGCGAGGGTGAGATGCGCATGCCGCACGTGGCCGCGCGCCAGGAACTTCGGGACATCTTCATTACGCTGAAGCTGCCGGGACTCGAGGGTGAGCCGCTGAAATTCTAAGCGGCGGCTTGGGCCGCATGGTAGGGCGGACGCCCCGGCTCGATCTCAAGGTAACATGCTACCAGCGCTACTCATCCTTGCCGCCTTGTTTGCGCTGCTGTTCGTGGCGCGGGTGAGTGCGGCGCGTAGGCGTGAGCTGATCGCGCGCTGGCCTGTGCTGTTGCTCGCAGGTGCAGCAATGGTCGCCGCGGCGCGAGGCGCAGTGTGGCCCGCGCTGGCTTTGACCGGGATCTTCGCGCTGGCCTGGACCTATTGGCCCCGGCTAGCGGCTTACCGTTCGACCAAGCGGCAGTTCACAGAAGGCGATCCTGGGGAGAGCGAGGCGCGCGCGATTCTCGGCGTTGGTTCGAATGCCGCAGAGGCGGAGATTCGCAGCGCCTATCGCGCGAAAATGGCTCAGGCTCACCCCGATCGCGGCGGGAAGCATGCTGACGCAGCAAGGCTCACGGCCGCGCGGGATCGACTGCTCAGACAGAAGCGCTAGCGCTGTTCAGTCCATCTCTTCGGTGGAGTGGTCGCCCTCATCACCCTGGCCGACCGGATCGATTGGCGTGCGCACCGGCGACAGCGTCTCGACCACCATGCCCTGGTACGTCGCATAGGGACCGGCGGGCTGGCGTTGGGGTGCTGAGGCGTTCAGGGCGCCAGGCGCGAGCTGAACGTCGAGCCGGCGCGTGGGCATGTTGGCGAAGGTGGCCGCGTTGGGATCTTCGCGGCGGGCGTACTCTTGGTAAGCGCCCTCGATCAGGTAAGCGACTTGCGCGTCGCGAGCGGCGGCCGTCTCTCCGCCCAACACGACGACGATGACGCGACGGCCGTTCCGTTCGGTCATAGTCGCGAGGTTGAAGCCGGAAGCGCGGGTGTAGCCGGTCTTGATGCCATCAACGCCTTCCACCTGACCGAGCAGCCGGTTGTGGTTGCGGCCGGAGCTGCGCCGCCAGCTGAAGTTTGGCGTCTGGAAAATGTGATAATGCTGCGGAAAGTCGTTCCAAATCGCCTGCGACAGGGTCGCCATGTCACGCGCGGTTGTGCGGTGGCGCGTATCGGGCAGGCCGCTGGCGTTGGCGAAGCGGGTGTCACGGAGGCCAAGGTCGCGAGCCCGCGCCGTCATGTTGGCGGCAAAGCGTGCTTCTGAGCCCCCGAGATGCTCGCCCACCATGGTGGCGACGTCATTGGCGGACTGAACAACCAAGGCGCGGATGGCCTGATCGACGGTAATGGTGTCGCCGCGGCGCAAGCCGAGGCGGGAGGGCGGCTGGCGCGAAGCGTTGCGCGATGCCGTCAAGCGCGTGTCCATGGTGATCTCGCCGCGCTCAAGCGCCTCGAAGATCATGTAGAGCGTCATCATCTTGGTGAGCGACGCTGGATAGCGGGCTTCGTCAGCCTGATCCTC
>CALBSY010000398.1 GCA_937967725.1 uncultured Alphaproteobacteria bacterium
GAGAGTCTGGTCGACCAAGACATATCCGTCACCGGCACGATCGGTGCGCTGCTTGTGTTCGCGTTGGGAGCATATGCAGTGGTCGGCGACGTGCGCATCGCCGCGGCGTGCGGGGTCGCGCTCGCAGGAATGCTGGCGTTCAAGGAGGCCATCCACACCTGGATCGACAACCTCACGTGGAAGGAGCTGCGTTCGGCGCTGCTAATACTGGCGGCGACGGCGATTGCGTTGCCGCTGCTGCCGGATCGCACCATCGACCCGTGGGAGACCATCAACCCGCGCGAGCTGTGGCTGCTCACGATCCTGGTCGCTGGAGCATCGTTCGCAGGCTATGTCGCGGTGCGCTTGCTTGGTGGGGACGTCGGCGTATTGGCTGGCGCGGCAGCTGGCGCGGTTGTGTCTTCCACGGTGGTCACCGCTGAGCTTGGCCGGCGGGTGCGCGCTGGCGAAACCACCGCCCAGGTCGCCGCCGCCGCGGCTGCGCTGGCGGCGGCGGTGAGCGTGGCGCGGGTCGGCATTCTCGTTGCGGTTACCGCGGCCATCATCGTGCCGGAGGTGGCGCCGGCGCTGGCGGCGGCGACGCTCGCATTTGTCGTAGCGGCGTTCGCTCTGCGCTGGTTCGACCGGCGCGAGGATAAAACCGATGCGGGCCGTGAGCAATTGCAGAGCCCGCTTTATCTCTGGTCCGTCGTTCAGTTCGCCGCCTTCCTCGGAGCCGTGATCATCATCGGGCGTCTGATCGAGGACGCCTTCGGGCAAGCTGGCTTGTTGCCGTTCGCTGCGACAGCTGGTCTCGCGGATGTGGACGCCGTGGCGTTGGCGGCGGGCAGCCTTGTGCGCGGCGGGCTCGACCCGGCCGTCGGCGGCCACGCGGTGCTGATCGCCGTCCTTGTGAACACTTTCTCCAAGGCAGCGATCGGTTTCGTCACCGGCGGCTGGCGCTATGCGGCGCTCTATGCCGGGGCCGCAACGGCGGCGGCGCTTGCGGGTGCGGCGGTTTGGTTCTTCGTGACGCCGCTGGTGACGCCTATGTTGGGGTAGAGGCCTCGCTTGCGCCTCGATTGATCGGCTAAGCTCCGCTCGCATGCGCGAAAAATGGACCCCCGCCAGCTGGCGCGCGAAGCCCGCCAAGCACATCCCAACGGATTACCCCGATCCGGATCAGCTCGCGCGGGTTGAGAGCCAACTGCGCACATATCCCCCGCTGGTGTTCGCCGGCGAAGCGCGCAAGTTGAAAGCGCGACTGGGAGAGGTTTCGGCGGGCAAGGCGTTTCTGTTGCAGGGCGGCGATTGCGCCGAGAGCTTCAAGGAATTCCATCCCGACAATATCCGCGACACCTTCCGCACGCTGATGGCGATGAGCGTTGTGCTGACGTTCGCGGCCTCGCGTCCGGTGGTGAAACTCGGCCGCATCGCCGGCCAGTTCGGCAAACCGCGCTCGGAGCAGACTGAGACTAAGGGCGACGTCACGCTGCCGAGCTATCGCGGCGACAATATCAACGGCATGGATTTCACGCCGGAAGCGCGCACGCCCGATCCGGAGCGTTTGCTGCGCGCCTATGCACAGTCGGCTTCGACGCTCAACCTGATCCGCGCCTTCGCAAATGGCGGTTATGCGGATCTGCACAACGTGCATCGTTGGATGGTGGGTTTTGTCGCCGACAGCCCGCAGGGCAAGCGCTACCAGGAGATTGCCGATCGCATCTCCGAAGCAATTGATTTCATGGAAGCCTGCGGCGTCACGCCGGAGAGCGTGCCGCAGGTCAAGCAGGTGGACGTATTCACCAGCCATGAGGCGCTGCTGCTCGGCTATGAAGAGGCGATGACGCGCGTCGATTCCACGACGGGCGACTGGTACGACACCAGCGCGCATTTCGTTTGGATCGGCGACCGCACGCGCCAGCCCGACGGCGCCCATGTCGAGTTCGCACGCGGGATTAAGAACCCGATCGGATTGAAGTGCGGCCCGACGCTCGAACCGGACGAGTTGTTGCGCTTGATCGATATCCTGAACCCGGCGAACGAGCCCGGACGCCTTACGCTGGTGGCGCGCTTCGGCGCCGACAAGGTCGAGGCAGGGTTAGGGAAATTGGTGCGCGCAGTGACGAAGGAAGGACGCGCGGTCGTGTGGTCGTGCGATCCGATGCACG
>CALBSY010000399.1 GCA_937967725.1 uncultured Alphaproteobacteria bacterium
TCTCCTCATAGCGCCGCGCGCAGCCGATGGCCGCATCGAAGACATGTTCAGCCAGCGCCTGACGCAAGCCTTCGGTCTTCCATATCTGGGTGTGAGTCTCGGAGCCGTGATCGAACGGGTTGACGCCCTTGGCCAGCGCTTCGGGATTACGGAATACGATCAGCTTGTGCTGTTGCGCCGCCGCGTCGCGCATCGCGTACATCTCGCGGAATTTCCAAGTCGTATCGATATGCAGCAGCGTGAACGGTTGCGGCGCCGGATAGAACGCCTTTGACGCCAGATGAAGCAGCGCCGCGCTATCCTTACCCATCGAATAGAGCATGACCGGCCGCTCCGTCTCGGCCGCCGTCTCGCGCAGGATGTGGATGCTTTCCGCTTCGAGCGCTTTGAGGTGGGAGAGTTGCGCCTCAAACGCCATGATAATCCCGATACCACGCGACGAAACGCTTGACGCCTTCCTCAAGCGGCGTTTTCGGCGCAAAGCCCACGTCGCGCGCGAGATCGCCTACGTCGGCGAACGTTGCGGGCACATCGCCGGGTTGGATCGGAAGCAAATTCCTGATCGCTTTCTTGCCTACGCATTCTTCGATCACTTCGATGAGGCGGTTCACCTTCACCGGCGCGTGGTTGCCGATATTGTAGAGCCGATAAGGGGCGTTCGATGTGGCCGGATCGGGCTTCGCGCCGCTCCAGGCTGGGTCTGCTGCGGCGGTGTGATCGCCGACACGCTCTAGGGCTTCGACGATGTCGTCGATATAGGTGAAGTCCCGTTCCATCTCGCCATTACCAAACACGTCGATCGGCTCGCCCGCGAGTATGGCGCGCGTAAAGATATAGGGCGCCATGTCTGGGCGTCCCCACGGTCCGTACACGGTGAAGAAGCGCAAGCCGGTGACGGGCAAACCGTAGAGATGGCTGTAAGCGTGCGCGAACAACTCATTCGACTTTTTCGACGCCGCGTAGACGTTGAGCGGATGATCGACGTTTTGATGCACCGAGAACGGCGAAGCCGTTACCGCGCCGTAGACAGAACTTGACGACGCATACACGAGATGTTGCACGTCGCTGCTGCGGCATGCTTCAAGCAGATTGAGGAAGCCCTCGATATTGGCGCGCACATATGCTTGCGGATTGACCAGCGAGTAGCGCACGCCAGGTTGTGCGGCGAGATTGAAGACGCGCTCGAAGCGATGTTCGGCGAAGAGGCGCGTCAGCGCTAAGCCGTCGCTGAGGTCGATTGGCTCAAAACCAAAGGTGGGTCGCGTGCGCAGCTTGTCGAGCCGCGCCTGCTTCAGGTCAACGCTGTAATAATCGCTCAGATTGTCGATGCCGACCACGCTGAGGCCGGCGTCCAGCAAGCGCGCGGCGAGGTGATAGCCTATGAAGCCGGCAGCGCCAGTGACCAGAACCGGAATCATCAAATCCTTGCTTCGGGCGCCGCCATTCGGAACTGGCGTTCGATAGGCGCCGCGGGGCGCAAAAGCAACCGCGCGCGCTCAGGTGGCGGCGGGCCTCGGCAGGAGCGCGCCCGCCAAAGCGGCGGACACAAACATGATCGCCAACCACCACTCAGCCCATAGCCCGTAGCTCACATTCGCCACGACGCCGAACGACGCCAGTGTCCCGGCCGCTGCCGCCGCACCCGGGCGGTAGGCGCCGAACACGCGCCCCAGCACACGTCCCCCGACGACTAGCAGCACCGCGGCCAGCAATGCGCCAACGAGTCCGGTGTCGAACCACAGGTGGAGGGATGCACTATGCGGGTGCAGCGGTACTTCGCCATGCGCCGGCGCGCGCGCGGAGTCGAGCCCGTGCCCGAACCATGGCTGTTCGAGAATGCGCGCGCTGGCATAGTCCCAGATGCGTACGCGTTCGGCCCAACTGCGCGGTACTTGCTCGAGCAGCGCCGGGTTCGCGGAGAACAATGGTGTTGCGAACGGCGCGACGACGAGCCACAGCGCCAGCGCCGATGAGACCGCTGGCGGTCCAAACCGCGGCGCGGCGTAGGCTGCCGCAAACGCCGCAAGGCCCGCCGCGAAGGCTAGTGTGTTGGCGAATTGGCCGAACTGCAGCGCCACGAAGCCGCCAAGGACGACCGCGGCGGAAGCCAGGCCCAGCCAGAGCGGGGAGCGCCGGATCAGCAGCGCCGCGACGCTTGTCCATGTGATGGCTAGCAGCACGGTGGCGCCGCGCCCGGTATTGCGGAGCAGCTCGCCGGCCGGCTCATCCGGTTGGGCCGCGCGATTGAGCGACAGGTCGGTGGCCGCCTCGATGGTCAGCAGCGCGCCGAGCACCGCAAAGGCCGCCACGCCGCCCGCCAGGGTCAGCCGGCGGCTGGCGGGCGCGACCGCCGCGGCGGCAAACATCAGGCCGAGCGTTACGATCAGCCCGACCTTGACCGCCTGGGTGACGGCGCCGGGGTAAGGCGACCAAGCGCTGGCCAATGCGATCCAGGCTGTCAAAGCCAGCAGAAGGACGATTGGCAAGGGCCGTTTTTCAATGGCTTGCCGCAACAGCGAAGGGCGAATTGACGCAACGCCGGCAAGGCAAAGCAGGACTGGGACCCCCAGCGCGCCGCCGGCGCCGATTGCAGGCAGTAGAACAAAGAACGCAGCGCGGGCGATGCCGTCAGCCATGGGATCCGAGTTCGAGGCGCTGCGGCGCAGCGCAATCGTTCTGTAGGCAATATTTCAGCATCGTCACCGGGTAAGTCTTCTTAGAGCTTGGCGCCGCACGGGATTTAAGCTTTGTTACGCCTCTGGCGCGTATAGGGGACCCCGAAGGGACGCGCGCGGGAGCGGATGAATGTCGCAAAAGCCGGCTGATTACGGACGAGAAGTCCGGGACACCGTCGTCAAATCTGGACTGACGGGCGTGGCCGCGACCGTGCTCGCCGTGACGATCTTCTCGCCCGCTGGATTCGGCGGCTTGGTTGGCACAAGTCTGGCTTCTGGTTTCGGCATCGATCCGAACGCCGCGAGCGCCGACGACCCCTACGCCAATCTCCCGCCTTTCCCGGCGCCGCTGTCGCAAGACGAACTCTCCGATATCCGCGGCGAACTCGCGCGCACGACCGCATCGCTTGAGATCACACGCGCCGCTACGGAAGCCAAGATCGAACATATCCGTCGCATAGCGCTGACGTCTGGTGCAGTCACGTTTGCGCCGTTGCCGCAAACAGCGAGCGTCAATCCGAGTCTTCGCCTGACGCTGAGCGAACCGGCGACGTACGAAGCTCCTGTGCCGGCGCGGGTGCAGGAACCGCGGGTGGCTGCGGCCGCGCCAGCGGCGGAGGTGACGTCCACGCCCGTGAGCTACGGCGGCAACGTCAACACCGATACGTACCGCGACCCGCATCTAGAACTTGCGGAACTGCTGCTCGCGCACGAGACGTTCTGAACGCAATCCACGACTTTTGGACGGCAGGCGCGGCACGCACTGTGCGCGGTTGCAGCGCATCGCCCAATCCAGCTGATATAGCGCAGCGCGGCCCTCGCAGGCGCTTTGCGGAAGCTGTGTGGCTCGCTCTCGGATCTTGGTTGCTCTTTGACGGCGGTGCGCCGGCCTAATAACCGGTAGCATGCGTGGGAGACAGGGCGTGCCTAATGACGAACGCCGAGAGCAAGGCCGAGGCACCTGCCTCAGAAGCAGCGCCCTGCGTGCTGGTTACTGGCGCCTCGGGGTTCATCGGCTCGGCCCTGGCGCCGGCCCTGGCGTCATCATTTCGGGTGCGCACGGCGCACCGCGCTCCGGAGCATTTGCACGAACAGGCGTTCGCCGTCGGTGATCTGACCGCCGATACCGACTGGCGGGCAGCATTGGAGGGCGCCGACGCCGTCGTCCATCTGGCCGGACCAGCCCACGCGCGCTTCGACCGCGACGCGCTCCGCCGCGCGGTCGTCGATGGCTCCGCCGCGCTGGTGCGGCAGGCGGCCGATGCCGGCGTACGCCGCTTTGTGTTCGTGAGTTCGATCCACGCTAGCGCCAAACGCACGCACGGGACGCCGCTTGCCGAGAGTATCGCGCCGCAGCCAGGCGACGCGTATGGGGAGGCCAAACTCGCGGCGGAAGCCGTTGTCATGGCGCGGACGGAGCTGAACCCGATCGTGCTGCGCCCGCCGCTGGTTTTCAGCCCGGACGCCAAAGGTAAGTTCGGCCAATTGCTTCGCCTGTTGGACAGCGACATGCCGCTGCCGCTCGGCGGCGTCGCCAATCGCCGCAATCTCATTTCACTGACCTCGCTGAACGCGGCGATCGCGGCAGTGCTAAACGCGCCGCCGAAGAGTGGCGTGTTCCACGTTTGCGACGAGCCGGCGGTTTCTACGACGGATATCGCTTCGCTGCTGCGCCAAGGCATGGGACGCGCCCGCCGCTTGTTCACGGCGCCAGGGTTTTCGGCGCTGGCGCCCCGCGCTCTTGTCGAGAGCCTCGAGGTGGACGCCAGCCAGTTCCGCGGCGTCTTTGGTAACACCGGCGTCAATGTCCGCGACGCGCTGATCGCCTGCGGCCGGGATTGGAAGCAGCGGCGATGAGTGCGCCAAAGTTGCTCTTCCTGGCGACGGAGGATTGGTTCGTCCGTTCGCATTTCTTGCCGCTCGTACGCCGCGCGCACGCCGAAGGTTATGAGCCTGTCGTGGCGGCCCGCGATTCTGGCGCGCTGGCGGGCGAGGGCGTGCGTGTGATCGATACGCCATTTGCGCGCGGTTCGCTGAACCCGTGGCTGCTCCAACGGCAGGTGAGCGAGTTGCGCGCGCTGCTTGCGCGTGAGCGGCCGGCCATTGTCCACGCGATCGCGCTCCGGCCGGTTCTGCTCATGGCGCTCTCTGGCGCCGACGTGAGCTATGCATTGGCGCTGACCGGCCGCGGCTATCTCGCGGTGAGCGACGCGCTGTGGGTGAAGGCCATTAGCGCGTGTTTCCGCGGTTTGGTCCGCATGGCGTTGGACAAGCCGGGCCGGGTTCTGCTCGTGGAGAACACGGCCGATCGCGCGTGGATCGAAGGCGGACGGGCGCTCCCGGATGATCGCGTGGTTCTTATGCCGGGGGCGGGCGTAGAGGCAGACCTGGTCCAAACGCCCCAGTTCACGCCGCCGCCCATTGTCGTCGGCGTTGCATCGCGCCTGGTGCGGTCAAAAGGCATCGACTTGGCGGTCGCGGCGCTACAGCGTTTGCGCGCGGAGGGACTGGATATCGAACTCCGCATCGCCGGCGCCGTCGATCCGGACAACCCTGAGCGCGTGAGCGAGGCGGATCTGCTCGCTTGGCGCGCCGCGCCAGGCGTTTCGCTGCTCGGCCGCGTGACGGACATCGATGCGTTCTGGGCCGGTTGTCACATCGCATGCCTCCCCTCTCGCGGCGGGGAGGGGTTGCCGCGCATGTTGCTGGAGGCTGCGGCTCGTGGCCGGGCAATTGTGACGACGGATGTGCCTGGTTGTTCGGATTTCGTGTCGCACGGCGAAACGGGATTGATCGCGCCGCCGGAGAACGCCGAAGCGCTGGCCGCGGCGCTGAAGCAGCTCGCGCAAAGTGGCGATCAACGCCAGCGCCTCGCGGACGCCGGATTGTCGCGTGTGCGTTCCGGCTACACGGTTCAACACAGCGCCGACGCCGCAGCCGAAGCCTGGCGAGCCATCGCGCATGCGAGCGCGTCGTCATGAGTGGGAAGCTCGCCGCGGGCATTGTCGCGTTCCGCTCCGATCCGGATCTGCTCTTGCCGTTGGTACGCAGGCTGGCAGGGGAAACTACGGCGCTGTTCGTGTTTGTGAACGGTCCGATGGAGCGCGAAACGCTGCAAGCGTTGCGCGGCACGCCTGCGGCGATCATCGAGTCGCAGTACAATCTAGGCGTCGGCGAAGCATTGAATCAGCTGGTGCTGCACGCGATTGTCGCCGGTTTCACGCGGCTTGCTGTGTTCGACGATGATTCCTGCTTGCCGGCGGGTGCGATTGCAAAGCTCGCGCGTACGATGGACGAACTCGAGGCGGCGGGGGAGAAGCCCGCTGTGGTTGGGCCGAGGATCGTGTCGCCGGCCGCGGCGTCGGAGACTTACCGGCCCCCGCGTTATTTCGAGGTACGCGGCAAGACCCACGATGCGGCGCGTGGCGTGCGCTACGTGATTACCTCCGGCTCGCTTATCAATCTCGATGTTTTCCGCCACGTCGGCCGCTTTCGCAGCGACTTTTTCATCGACGCGATCGACACCGAGTGGTGTTTCCGTGTTTGGCGCCGTGGCTATTCGTGCTGGGCCGATCGCAGCATCGAGATGGAGCATCGCATCGGGGCAGGCGTGACGCGCCGGACGATTCTCGGCCGCGGCTTTCCCAAGCAGCCGCCCATGCGCCTCTATGCCTATGTGCGCAACCAGGTTTATTGCTTGCGCTTGCCGCATCTGCCGCTCTGGTGGCGCGGGTTGCTCGGTGCGCACCTGGTGCGGTTGTGCGGAGCTCACTGGCTGGATGCGCAGGACAAACGTGAGATGCGCCGTCTGCTCGCCAGCGCCGTGGGCGATGGCATGGCGGGCCGCCTCGGACCCCCGGCCCAAGCTCAGGACGTTGCGCGCATCGATGCTGGCGCGCGAGGATGACGGCTTTCGGCTGAACTGTTAAAGGCAGGCTGCGGCAACTTCGCCGCGACTTGCCTTGGCCGCGCGGTTTGATTCAGCCTTTGTCCATTCCCGATGTATGGGTGTATACGCCGAAGCGCATGCAGGATTCGCGCGGCTGGTTCAGCGAAACGTTCAATGTTGCGGCATTGGCCGACGCACTGAATGGCGTTGTCTTCGTGCAGGACAATCAGTCCTACTCGCGCGCCAGGGGAACGCTGCGCGGCATGCACTTTCAGTCGCCGCCGAAGGCGCAAGATAAGCTGCTGCGCGTGTTGCGGGGATCGGTGCTCGATGTTGCGGTTGATTTGCGCCGTGAATCTCAGAGCTACGGCAAGGCGGTATCGGTGGTGCTTTCGGCGGAGACGGGCGCGCAGATTTTTGTGCCACGCGGTTTTGCGCATGGCTTTCTGACGCTCGAACCCGATACGGAAGTGCTCTACAAGGTCAGCGAGTATTGGAGCGCCGAACATGAGCGCGGACTTGCGTGGGACGATCCCGCGCTGGGCGTTGATTGGATGCTGCCGGCGGGCGACATCATCGCCACGCCGCGCGATCGCGCGTTCCCGCGCCTCGCCGATCTGCCGGCATATTTCTAGCGCGCGGCGATGAGAGCACTCGTCACCGGCGGCGCTGGCTTTATCGGCTCGGCGCTTGCGCGCCATCTGGTAGGGGAGCGCAGCTGGACAGTCGTTGTCGTCGATCAGTTGACGTACGCGGGTCATCTCTCGTCGCTTGGGCCGGTCAGCGACGCTTCGGCCTTTAGTTTCGTTCAGGCTGATGTCTGCAATCGGGCGGCGCTCGATGCGATTTTTGCGCGGCACGCGCCGGAGGTCGTCTTTCACCTCGCTGCCGAGAGCCACGTCGATCGCTCCATCGATTCAGCGGCGGCGTTCATTCAGACCAATGTCGTCGGCACGTTTCAGGTGCTGGAGGCGGCGGCGGCGTACTGGCGGACGCTGAGAGGCGAGGCGAGGGACCGCTTTCGTGTGTTGCATGTCTCGACGGATGAGGTTTACGGCTCGCTGGGTCCGCAAGGAGTCTTCACCGAGGAAACGCCTTATGATCCGCGCTCTCCTTACTCGGCGAGTAAGGCGGGCGCAGACCATCTCGCGAACGCGTGGTTTCATACTCACGGTCTGCCGGTCATCGTTTCGAATTGCTCGAATAATTACGGCCCGTACCAGCTGCCGGAAAAACTCATTCCGCTGACCATCATCAATGGTCTCGAAGCGCAAAGCCTACCAGTTTACGGCGATGGCAAGCAGGTGCGCGACTGGCTTTATGTGGACGATCACGTCGATGCGCTTTGCCTGATCGCCGAGAACGGCGTTCCTGGGCGGCGCTACAATGTCGGTGCGCAGGGGGAGCGGGAGAATTTAGATGTGGTGCGGCAGATTTGCGCGCTGTTGGATCGGCACGCGCCCAAGTCGCACGCACACGCAGACCTGATGAAGTTTGTGGAGGACCGGCCCGGACACGATCGCCGCTACGCGATCGATGCGACGCGTGTTCGAGCTGAACTCGGCTGGGCGCCGCGCGAGACGTTCGAAAGTGGGCTCGAGCGCACGGTGCGCTGGTACCTCGCCAACGAGGCGTGGTGGCGGCCGTTGCGCGACACAGGCGCCGGCTCGCGGCGTCTGGGTCTTGGCAAAACGACGGCCTCGTCGTGAGCATTCTGGTTATCGGACGCAACGGGCAAGTTGCGCGCGCGCTCCAGAGTAGAGCGACGGCGCAAAGCGTTGCGCTGATCGCGCAGGGGCGGCCGGATATTGACATCGCACAACGTGATAGTGTGCGCGATGTGGTGAGATTGCTTGCTCCACGGATTGTGATCAACGCCGCCGCCTATACCGCGGTTGAAGCGGCTGAGGATAACCGGGAGGAAGCGTTTCGCGTCAACGCAGGCGGAGCGGAAAGCGTGGCGCAGGCCGCCGCTGAACTTGGCGTTCCGATCATTCAACTTTCGACCGACTACGTGTTCTCCGGCGAGAAGCCCGCGGCGTACGTGGAAGGTGACTTCACCGGCCCTCCCAATGTTTACGGGGCGAGCAAGCTCGAGGGCGAGCGGCTGGCGCTCGCGGCCAACCCGCGCACCATCGTAGTGCGCACCTCATGGGTGTTCGACGCTATCGGTGCGAATTTCGTGCGCACGATGCTGCGCAAGGCGAGGGCGTGCGGCAAAATCAGTGTGGTGACGGATCAAGTCGGCTGTCCTACCTACGCGGACGACCTGGCTGACGCATTGCTGACGATCGCCGCTTCGCCGACGAAACCGGGCATCTACCATTGCGCCGGCGCCGGTGAGACCAGTTGGGCCGCGTTTGCCCGCGAGATATTCGCGCAGTCGGAGGCGCGGCGCGGCCCGTGCGCCGAGGTTATTGGAGCGACGTCGGAGGCCGCCGCGGCGCGGGCGTTACGGCCGAAAAACTCGCGGCTCAATTGCAGCAAGCTTGCCGCGGACTATGGAGTTCGCATGCGTCCCTGGCGCGAGGCTCTGGCTGCGTGCATGGATGAGATAGCGGTGCGGGGATGGAGCGTGGAATGAAGGGCATCGTTCTTGCCGGCGGATTGGGGACGCGCCTTCGCCCGATCACGCGCGCGATTTCCAAGCAGTTGGCGCCGGTCTATGACAAGCCGCTGATCTATTATCCCATTTCCACGCTGATGCTCGCGGGCATACGCGACATTCTGCTGGTCTCCACCCCCGACGATCTTCCGCATTTCCAGCGCTTGCTTGGCGACGGCGCCGGATGGGGTGTGCGTTTCAGTTACGCCGCCCAGCCATCGCCGGACGGCATCGCGCAGGCGTTTCTGATTGGGGAAGAGCATATCGACGGGAAGAGTTGTGCGTTGGTCCTCGGTGACAACATTTTTCACGGCCATGGCTTGATTGAGCATTTGAGCACCGCTGCGCAGCGCACTACCGGCGCAACGGTGTTTGCTCATCAGGTCTCGGACCCTGAGCGATTTGGCGTTGTCATGTTCAATGAAGCAGGCCACGCCACATCGATAGAAGAAAAGCCCAAGCAGCCGCGCTCGAATTGGGCTGTGACGGGGCTCTATTTCTACGACGAACAGGTCGTCGAACTGGCGCGCACGTTGAAGCCGTCGGCGCGCGGAGAACTGGAGATCACGGATCTCAGCCGGCTTTATCTGGAGCGAGGTCAACTCACCGTCGAGCGAATGGGGCGCGGTTTGGCGTGGCTCGACACCGGAACGCCCGACTCGCTGCTTGAAGCCGCCGAGTATGTGCGCACGTTGGAGAAGCGGCAGGGTATGAAGATCGCGTGTCCGGAGGAGGTGGCGTTCCGGATGGGCTTCATCGACGCGGCACAGCTCGCCGAGCTTGGGCGCGGGCAAGAAAGTTCAGGCTATGGCGCATATCTGATGCGTATTGCCGACTCGCCGTGAGATGCTAGCGCCAGATTTTCGGCGCGCGTAAGACTAAAGCGAGCGGCGACCAGGTTAGCGCGCGAACAATGCGCCAGGTGCTTGCAACGGACCTTCTGACATCGCCCCGTGCGCGCCAGGTTTCGCTCAAGCCCGCGAGACCGGCGTCGACTCCGCGTCGATAGCTGGCGCCATCCTTGCGTGCGAATGAGAGCGCGTAGTGGGCGAGGGTCTTCAGCGCGTGCAACGGCGCCGCCAGCCAAAGGAGCGGCGCGGGCATGTTCTTGACAAACACCCACATGGTGTTGCGTGCGTTGTGGAAAATCTCGAAGCCGGAGCGCGTCGACGTCGACGCGCCGCCAACGTGATGTACGACGGCGTGGGCCGCCTGCACCAATTCCCAGCCGCGCAAACGCAAGCGGAAAGCGAGATCGACATCCTCGCCGAAGCAGAACAGCCGTTCGTCAAAGCCGCCGACGTCGCGCCACGCTTGAACGCGATACAGCGCGGCTGCGGCGCAAACCGCGAACGTGTAGCCTTCGCGTGGTTGGAGGTTTGCTCGCGCGGCGCCGTGACCGCCTCGCCAAGATGCACCGACAACATGATAGGCGTCGCCAAGCCCGTCGAACACGTGGGGCGACCGCGCCTTGACTTGGGTTGAGCCGAAGCCAACGGCGGCCGGGTAGCGCGTCGCGGCATCGATCAGGCGATCGAGCCAATCTGGCGCCGGGAACGCGTCAGGGTTGAGAAGGGCCATGTAGGGCGTGTCGACTAGGGCCGCACAACGATTGTTGGCGGCGGCGAAGCCCAGATTCTCTTCCGATTGTGTGATCTCGGCGCATTGCGGCAAATCTTGCGCGCGCGGCCGCTGCTCTGGTTCGGAAGCGTTGTCCCACACGCGCAGTCGAAACGGACGTGTTTGCGCTTCAAGCGCCGCCTTCAGCTCCGGCAAGCACGCGCGGCTGTTGTACGTGATGACGATGACGGTGACGTCTGTCATGCTTCATTCGCAACGCGCATCAGTTCGCTGAACGCGAAAATGGCGTGGTAGAAGCTGGAGGCCGGCGCCGCCTCTTCGATGAAGTTTCCGTCAGCGCTGCGCTTGTCGCGCCACAACCCGCGGACAGGGGTGTTTAGATATGTAAGCAGCGTATCGAATGCGCTGATAGCGTTTGCAGCGGCCTCGACGTCGCCGGTCAGTTCGAAACGCGCCAAGTTAGCCTTCATGCGCTCGGTATGCGGCCAGAAGCGGCAGCTCCGCGTGCGCGGGAGGCCTTCCACGTAAACTTCATCGAAAGCGACGCCCGTCTCGGCGTCGACGCCGTAGAGTTCGCCGTGCAGGCGGAGCCGTTCGGCGAGCTCGCGCGCATCGGCGCCGCCGAGTCGCCGCCAGCGATGCAGCAGCCAGCTCCACTCGAACTGATGGCCCGGTTCGGCAATACGGCCATCGTCGCCGGCAGCAGGCCGCCAGGCATCGTCGAAGTATTCGGAAAGCGCGCCGTGCTCTGGATCGAAGAAGCGGTCGCGCAGCAAACCGGCAAGCTTGGCCGCACGCGCCAGGTGTTCGGCATTTCGTGTCGCCTCGTAGAGTGCGAGCAGTGCTTCGAACATGTGCATGTGCGGGTTCTGACGGCGCGGCAAGCGGTCGACGACCTCGCCTTCGCGGAAGCCGCCAGCAGCGTCGCTCCAGTTGTTGTCGAGCCAATCCACTACACGCTCCGCCGCTGCGGTCAGGTCGGGTCGACCACCGAGCGACATCGCCGCGTTCGATAGAGCCAGAATAATGAA
>CALBSY010000400.1 GCA_937967725.1 uncultured Alphaproteobacteria bacterium
GGTTACGCGCGACGGAACGGGTCGGCGGGATAGACGCCGAGGATGTCGAGTGAGGTGGAAAAGAAGCGCAGCTCTTCGAGCGCCAGCCCGACCGCGCGCTGGCTGGGATGGCCTTCGATCTCGGCGAAGAACATCGCCGCGGAGAAAGCGCCGCCTTCGATGTAGCTCTCAAGCTTGGTCATGTTGACGCCATTGGTGGCGAAGCCGCCCATCGCCTTGTAGAGCGCCGCCGGCACGTTGCGCACACGAAACACGAAACTGGTCATGCACGGCGTATCGGGCGCCGGCGTCTGCGCTTCCCGCGCGAACACGAGAAAGCGGGTGGTGTTGTGGCCGGCGTCGGCGATGTCGGCCTTCAGAACTTTGAGGCCGTGCAGTTCGCCGGCCAGCGAAGAGGCGAGGGCGCCGATGCGCGGATCGCCCAGTTCCGCGATTTCCCGCGCCGCGCCAGCGGTGTCGGCCGTCTTCACAGCGGTTACGCCCAAGTCGCGCAGCAGTTTGCGGCATTGCCCCAACGCTTGAGGATGCGAGCGAACATGCGTCAGCTCTTGGAGCGTCGCGCCTTGCAGCCCCAGCAATTGATGCCGGATCGGCACGAAGCGCTCGCCGACAATGAAGAGCCCGGACTCGGGGATCAGGTGATGCACATCCGCCACCCGTCCGAACACCGAGTTTTCCACCGGGATCATGGCGTAATCGGCCTGGCCTTCGCTGACCGCCGCAAAGGCATCCTCGAAGCTGGCGCACGCGATGGGTTCGAACTTTGGGTACGCTTCGCGGGCGGCGATGTGCGAGTTCGCCCCAGGTTCGCCTTGAAAAGAGATACGCTCGGCCATGCCGCCGCGAGCGTTAGCGCAAGCGGCGCGCCTGCGGTAGAGGCGTCGCCTGATGAGCAGAGTGCAGAGCGTGGAGAGCGCAATTCTGGCGCAGACCCGGCGCGGTTTGCGCACGCTGCTGGCGGTGCCGGCCGCGCGCGCCGGCGGGCTCGCGAAAGTCGAGGACTTGCGCCTTCCCGGCCCGGCCGGGCCGTTGCCCGCGCGCTATTACGAAGCCAAGGACGCGCACGCCGCGCCGCTTTTGCTCTACTTTCACGGCGGCGGCTTCGTCTGCTGCGACATCGACACCCACGACTCGATCTGTTCGTGGCTGGCGAAATCGTCAGCGGGACGCGTGCTCGCGGTCGGCTATCGGCTCGCACCCGAAGCGCGCTTTCCAGCGCAGCTGGATGATGCGCGTGCGGCGTGCGTGTGGGCGTTCCAGCACGCACAGCGTTTCGGCGCCGCGCCTGATCGCATCGCGCTGGCCGGGGATAGCGCCGGCGCCTACCTAGCTGCCACACTAGCGTTAGAACTCAATCGCAACACGCCAGGCGCGGTCGCGCTGCAGACGCTGCTCTATCCGCTGATCCACGTTCAGGATTCGCTGTGGGCGGACGAAGAGCTGCGCAATTTCCGCTTTCTGGGCCGTGTCGCTTGCCTGTACATCGCCCGCAGCCTTGGCGCCGAGACGCTGCCTTCACTGCTCGATGTCGATCTTACAACTGCGCCGCCAACGATTGTGGCCGGCGGCGGGCCAATGGATCCGGTACGCAACGATGTGAAGGCGTTCGTGGAGAAACTGCGCGGCGCCGGGGTGCGCGTCAGCGAACGCAAATATCCGGTGCTGATGCACGGCGGGCTGAACTTCACAGCTTATTCGAAGACCGCCACGTCGGCGCTGCACGAAGTGGCTAGGATGGTGGGCGCAGCGCCGACCGGCGAAGCAGCGGCGATAACGGGGGAGGAGGAGCTCAGGGTAGATCTTGGTGTCCACGG
>CALBSY010000401.1 GCA_937967725.1 uncultured Alphaproteobacteria bacterium
TTGCGGTTCCCACCCTCCCTCTTGTCCTCTTTTTTGGATTGGGCCGCGACGCTCTTGATCTGTGCGGCGTCGGCGCTCGCGTTGCTGAGCGGCGCGCTCTATGCGGCGGCCGCGATACGCCGCGCTTAGTCGGGGCGGCCGAACTCAACGACGTTGAGCATGAGGATCGCTATGATGAAAACCGCGATCGCGATCAGAGCCGGGTTGGTGATCAGTTCCACAGGCGCCGCCCTTCGGATTCGAAACTTGTGGCCCGTGCCTAACCGATAGCCACGCCCGCAGCCAGAGGCGGGGTTGACGCACGGCTATTATTCAACCAGAAGGTTGAATATGGAAGCCGCCCTCGACCACACTATGCTGGCTCTCGCCGATCCAACCCGGCGCGCCATCCTGCAGCGGCTGGGCGACGGCGAGGCGCGGGTCACTGAACTGGCGGCACCGTTCGCGATGTCGCTCAACGCCGTGTCCAAGCACATCCGCATGCTGGAACGCGCCGACCTGGTGCGCCGCCGGCGGGTTGGGCGCGAGCATCTGCTTTCGCTCAATCCCAAACCGCTCGACGACGCGGCGCTGTGGATCGAGCAACAACGCGAACTCTGGACCCGCCGCCTCGACGCGCTGGAACGCGCGCTAGCCGAGCACGACGACTAGGAGAACTCTGATGGAACTTGGCCGCCTCACCGCACCCGATACGTTCATTCTCGAGCGCCGGCTCAAAGCGCCGATCGACCGCGTCTGGTCTTATTTTGTCGATGCTGACAAGCGCGCACGGTGGTTCACCGGCGGCGACACGCTGACCTCGAACAATCAGGACTTCTCCTTCCTGTTCGCCCACCGCAACATCACAAACGAAAAACCGCCCGAACGCTGGAAGGAAATGGAGACAGGCGAGTTTCCGATGGCGGGACGCGTGCTTGCGTTCGAGCCGCCGCGCCTGCTTGCAATCACCTGGGGCGATGGCGAGGAGCATGTATCGGAAGTGCGCTTCGAGTTCACCGCGCTTGGCGACGAAACGCTGCTGAAGCTGACGCATTCCAAGGTGGACACCAAGGCGCACCTGCTGGACTTCGCCGGCGGCTGGACCGCGCATGTCGAAACATTGGCGGGCGTTCTGGAGGGCCATCCCACCAATCGATTTTGGGCTGATGTGGTCGCAGCGCACGCCGCCTATGAGGCGCGCGCCTGATGGGCGGCGCGCCCGTCATCCGCGTCGAGCGCCGCCTCGCCGCATCAGCCGAGCGGGTGTTCGACGCGTGGCTCGATCCAAAGTGGATCGGACGTTTCATGTTCGGCCCGCATCTGCGCGAAGAGCAGATCGTGAGCTTGGACACCGACGCCCGCGTCGGCGGCGTGTTCCACTACAGAGTGGCACGCGCCGGCCAGGAGATCGATCACACCGGCACGTACCGCGAGATCGATCGGCCTCGCCGGCTCGTGTTCACTTGGGGCGTTGACGCCGAACAAGGCGATCTGAGTGTTGTAACGATCGAGATCACGCCGGAAGCCGATGGTTGCATGCTCGCGCTCACGCACCGCCTGCATCCGGATTGGGCCGAATACGCCGATCGCACGCAGCAGGGCTGGACAAAGATCGTCGGCGATCTGGCCAACGCGCTCGCCTAGGCGTGCTGCACCACGCTTAACATGTTCAGATCGGGGTCATGAAACCACGCTACTTTCGTGCCGTCCGGCGCGGTCCAGACACCGCGCTCGTCCTGCACGAAGAATCCGAAGCGGGCGAAGATGACGCCCTTGGCGCTGAGCGCGTCGATGGTCTTCTCGATGTTGTCGACGGTGAAGCCCAGCACCGCGTACTGGGTCGGCGACACAACAGGTACGCGCGAGACGCGTACTTTTGTGTTCTTGCCTTCGAACACCAGCGCGTAGCCGTCGTCGCTCACGAACTTCAAGCCGAGCGTGTCCTGATAGAAGCTCTTAGCCACGTCGGGCTTGTTGGTGCCGAGCAACGGCGTGATTTCCGCTAATCCGAGCATGAGGCGCCTCCTCAGCGCGGCCTAGCACGGACGCGCCGCGCTTCCCACTCCGGTTAGGGTTGATGCGCGGTGAAAGCCCTGGCGCCCTGTTTGCGAAGCCGCACTTGCCGCGCGCTCGCGGCTGGCGAGGTAAGCATGAACGCGCCGTTCGATTCGCGGAAAGCCGAGCATGCCGACGCTTGGCGCGTGCAATCCTTCTATGACGAGATGGCCGAGAAGGCGGCCGAACGCCGGCGCGCAAAGGCAATGCGCCACGCCGTGATGTTCGGCGTGGCGCTTGGCTTGATCGGGAGCGTCGCGTTTCTGCTTCAGGCGCCTTGAGGCGCGGGTCCGCCAGCCCAGCCGCCTGGGTGCACCGGCTCTTCGTCGCCATCAGTAACGGGCAACGCTGGCGTCGGCGCGGCCGGCGTTGAGGGCGTATCTTCCGGCCGGTCGAGCTTCTCGCCGCGAATGACCTTGGCGATCTCTTCGCCGCTCAAGCTTTCATACTCCAGCAGGGCTTCGGCCAAATATTTGTGCTCCTCCGCTTTCTCGGTGAGCAATTGTTTGGCCTTGTTGTACCCCTCGTCCACCAGACGCTTCACTTCGGCGTCGATCTTCTGCGCGGTGGCTTCGGCGACGTTCTGATTGCGCTGGACGCTCATACCCAGGAACACTTCGTCGTTGTTGTCTCCATCCGCCACAAACCCGAGTTCTTCGGAATAGCCCCTGCGTGTTACCATGATGCGTGCATGACGAGCGGCCGCGGAGATATCTGAGGCGGCGCCCGACGTGACCTTGTCCTTGCCGAAGATCAGCTCTTCGGCGACACGCCCGCCCATCATGACTGCGAGGCGCGAGGTCATCTGGGTGTAGTTCATCGAGTATTTGTCGCCTTCGGGCAACTGCATCACCATGCCCAGCGCACGCCCGCGCGGAATGATGGTAGCTTTATGCACCGGATCGCTCTCCGGCACATTGAGCGCGACGATAGCGTGGCCGGCTTCGTGCCAGGCGGTGAGCTTCTTTTCATCTTCGCTCATCACCAGCGAGCGCCGCTCAGCGCCCATCATGACTTTGTCCTTGGCGTCCTCGAACTCGCGCGTCGTCACCACGCGCTTGCCGCGCCGGGCGGCGAGCAACGCCGCTTCGTTGACGAGATTGGCGAGATCGGCGCCAGAGAAGCCGGGCGTGCCGCGCGCAATGGTTTTGAGATCGACGCCCTGCGCCACCGGCACGTTGCGGGTGTGGACGCGCAGAATCTTCTCGCGGCCCGCCACATCCGGATTCGGCACAACAATCTGGCGGTCGAACCGGCCCGGACGCAGCAGGGCCGGATCGAGCACGTCCGGTCGGTTGGTGGCCGCGATCAGGATGATGCCTTCGTTGGCTTCGAAGCCGTCCATCTCGACCAGCAATTGATTGAGCGTCTGTTCGCGCTCGTCGTTGCCGCCGCCGAGGCCGGCACCGCGGTGACGACCGACCGCGTCGATTTCGTCGATGAAGATGATGCACGGCGCGTTCTTCTTGCCCTGCTCGAACATGTCGCGCACGCGGGATGCGCCGACGCCCACGAACATCTCCACGAAGTCGGAGCCCGAGATGGTGA
>CALBSY010000402.1 GCA_937967725.1 uncultured Alphaproteobacteria bacterium
CTTGGCGCCGTCGCGATCGCCTCACGCCGCGTTGGAGCGACGCGCACGGAAACGTGCCGCGCGCGCGGATTGACGATCAACTTTACCGGCACACGCCGGCCGTCGATCGTTTCGATCTCGGTTTGAGTTGTTTCGGCCTTCGGCCGCGAATCGAGCCGCATGCGCCAAGTTTCGCGGGCGCGGGTTAACGGCTCAAGACGAAGCGGCAGCGGTGCGCCCTTAGTCGCCGACGACCTTCAAGCGGGCGCGGCGATCCGTGCGTGAGGATTCGCTTTGGAAGGCGCGGATAAACTCGCGAATGCGCGGATAAAGTTCCGCCCGGAACCGGCGGCCGCTGAACACGCCATAATGCCCGACGCCCGGCTGGATGTAGTCGCGCTGCATCGCTTCGGGAATGTTGACGCACAGATCGTGCGCCGCTTGCGTCTGGCCGATGCCGGAAATGTCGTCGTTCTCGCCCTCGACCGTGAGCAGCGCCGTTTTGGTGATGGCGCCTGGATCGACGCGTTCGCCGCGGTGGACCATTTCGCCGGTCGCCAGCGAATAGCGTTGGAAAACATCCACCAGCGTCTGAATGTAGAATTCTTCGGTAAGGTCCATCACCGCGAGGTACTCGTCGTAGAAGTCGCGGTGTTTCTGCGCGTCGTCGCCGTCGCCTTTCACCAGGTTCTGGAAATAGGCGTAGTGCGCATCGACGTGACGCGAGAGATTCATGCCCATAAACGAAGCCAGCTGTAGGAAACCCGGATAGACGCGCCGGAACGCGCCCGGATAAAGCATCGGCACTGTGTGGATCATGTTCTTTTGAAACCACTCGATGTCGCGCTTCTCGGCCAGCTTATTGGGCGCCGTCGGCGAACGCCGCGCATCGATCGGCGACCCCATGAACGTCATCGTCGCCGGCGTGCACGGATCGTCGGCAGCCGCCATCAGCGACACTGCCGCCAAAACCGGCGGTCCCGGCTGACACACAGCCACTACATGCGTCTCCGGCCCCAACACGCGCAGCATCGCCATGATGTGATCGATGTAGTCGCTAAGATCGAAGCGCCCCGCGAGCACGGGCACCATACGCGCGTCGGCCCAGTCGGTGACGTAAACTTCGTGTTCGGGCAGGAACGCTTCCACGGTCGAGCGAAGCAGCGTCGCATAGTGCCCGGACATCGGCGCCACCAACAACACGGCGGGGTCGGTGCGTTCGCCGCGCGCCTGCTTCAAGGCCTCGGCGTCGCGCTCGAAGTGCAGCATTTGGCACCACGGCGAGGACCATGCACTCACAGGCGTCACCGCGACGTCGACGCCTTCGACATTCGTCGTCGGCAAATTCCAATCCGGTTTGCGATAACGCCGGGTCATGCTTTCGAACAAATCCGAAGCCGCCGCCGCCGTGCGGGCGATGTCGCTGTCCGCCGCGGGATTGATTGGCGAGCGCAGCATGCTCGACTGCATCATCGCGGCGATGCGCAGAGGCGCCACCGAGAGGTGGCCCAGTTCGTAAAGAGAATAGAGCATCGCGCCCTTTCAGTGCTGCGGCGCAGCAAGACCGATTCCGGAGCTTGCGCCGACCCCCATTTCCAACCTGCTAAAACGTCGGCCTAACGCCAATTGTTGCGTCGCGGCGCCCTGTCAGGCGGCCTAGCCGCACGTCTTAACCCGGCGTTTGGGCTCCCCACCCGCCTCGCCTGACCTAAACGTAATGATAATTACCTGCCCCGCCAAGCTTTAGCCCGCAGTCGGGCTGCGCTCCAGGCCCGCCGCAATACAACCTGCGATATCGGAAACGGGGGCAGCCGCAACCGGGCTGGTAGGATCTTGCGGATCGGCGCGGCCCATCGTGGGGATGATCGCCACGGTGCGCCATTGCCCGTCCAGCACATAGAGAAAGGACGAATGGTCGACGTTGTAGACATCGCCGGCGCCGCCATCGATCGGCGAACGCGACGAATAGACATGAAACGCCGCCTTGGCCGCGTCTACTTGAGCGCGTGAGCCGGTCAGGCCCACCAACCCAGCCGGAAAGCCGTCGGTTTGCGTGTACGCGGCCATCACTTGCGGCGTGTCGCGCTCGGGATCGAGCGAGATCAAGATCGGCTGCACGTCGTAGCCATCCGGCTGCGCCAACGCTTCACCCACCGCATACATGCTGGTCGGGCAAACGTCCGGACAGTGCGTGAAGCCAAAATAGATCACCGCCGGATTGCCGGCGAAGTCGGCTTGCGTCACCCGCGCCCCGTTCTGATCGACAAGTTCGATCGGGCCGCCCACGTCTTCCGCGCCTTCGAGGATGCAGTTCTGCGGCGCCGCTTCCGCGTGGCGCCCATTACCGTTGACGCCAACGATAAGGATCGCTCCAGCCGCCGCCAAAGCAGCTGCGGCAATCGCGGGGACGACGGCGCCAGTTAGGTTTCTGCGCGGTGTTTCCGGTGGATCGCCCATCCACGCAGCTAGGACCCTGCGCACGCCGTCAGCAACGCGGCGCGAGCGCACACCGGACGCAATGCCGCAGCCTCACGCCGATTGTGTAGCTTCCGTTATCGCCCGGCGCGCTTCCGCCAGCGCTGGCTGAGTTTGCGCCTCATCATTGTGAATGTTGTCGGCCAAGCCCATCAATTGCTGGCTGACGACCGAACCCCACTCGGCCTGCTCCTCCACCCACACGCCGCGGCGGCGCGCGATGGCGTCGTCCCACGCTTGGCGTACGCCGGCCCAATATTCCTGCGTGTCGGCCCAATAGGAGTCCGCAGCCGCGACTTGGTAGCCGTTGAAGCGTTCGTACGTGTTCACACCGTCTTCATGCACGATGGCGACGAGTTCGCCGTCGCGCACGCCGAGCTTTTCGTTGTCCTGCTCATGCACCCAGCCGTCCGGCGTCAGCGCGTGGCGGTTGATCGAATTGTAGCGCGTGTACGGGGGATTGCGGATCGCATCGCGCCGCGCCAGAGGCCGCGCGGTCGGACCGCTGGTCCACATCGCGCGCCCATTGGCGTAATCCCAGCGCCCAACGCCGCCGTAGCGCGGCGAATCGTCTGTCTGCCACACCGTTTGCGACCACGCGCCCCGCCGCTCGGCGCTCGAGACATCCGCCAACGTCCAGTAATTTTGCCGTTCGTACACAAGCACGGCGCGCGGCTGGTAGGTCCAATCCTGGCGCCAGTGCTTGATCACGAAGGTTTGGCCCTCATGCTCGGCCACCAGCAAGTGCTGCAGCATAATGAAATCGCCGCGGTCCTCGACCACGCGCACGCTCTCGTGGCCGCCGCTATTTTTCGGCTCCAACGGTTCGTAGTCCGCCACGAACGGTACGGTTTCGTTGAAGTTGAAGCGCACGCGATAATCGCCCGCCATCGCCAGGATCGATTGGCGGTCGCGCTCGACAGAACTCGCGGCGCGCGACTGCGCGAACGCCGGCGGCGCGGCCACGGCAACGCCTGCGCCCGCAAGCGCGAGAAGAGACGCACGGCGCGTCAGCAATGTGTTCACGAAAGCCTCCCTTAGAAGCGGTATGCGATAGATGCGGAGAAATTGACGCCGGGCTGGGTATAGGCGTCGAGCGTCGGCAAGCCTGAGGAAAGCCCACGCACGTCGCTCCACCACCAATAAGTTTGATCCGTGATGTTGAAGACGCCGGCGCGCAGCGTCGCGCGATCGGTAAAGTGCCAATACGCGGTGACATCGAAGATAGTGAAGTCGTCGGGCCGGAAATTGCCGGCCGCCGTGTCGCGCTCGTCCTTTTGCGCCGCGTGCGTCGCAATCACTTGGCCGCCCCAACGTCCGGCCGGATCGTCGTAGCGCAAGCCCGCTACGAGCTTCCACGGGTCGATGCTCTCCAACGGCGCGCGCACGCCGCCTGTGATCTGATCGCCCTCCGCGAAGGACGCCGATAGCGTCAGCCCGAAGCCACTGCCCCACTCGGCGTCGGCGCGGCCTTCGACACCCCAAATCTCCACTTCGCTCAGATTGACGAATTGGAATTGTAGCGGATCGCCCGGCGCGCCAGTGCCGCCGACAATTTCCTGCGAGATGAAGTCGTCGAACGAAGCCGCGAACGCAGCAGCGCTCGCCGTCCAGCTCGCGCCAAACCCTTCCACATTCCGGAAACGCACGCCCACCTCGAACGATTCGCTCGTCTCCGGCCCGAGGTCCGGATTGGGCAACGAGGTGTAGCCGAACACGAGGTTCTCGAACGAATTGTTCACTTCGCTCGGCGACGGCGCGCGGAAACCCTGAGCGTAGTTGAGAAACGCGCCGAGCGTCTCAGTCGGCCACGCCACGACGCCGAACTTCGGCGACAGCCGCGAATCGCTTTGGCTCACCGGCGCGATCGAAGCGAGATAGAGCGCGTCAGGCTCGGGATTGAGGTCGTACCAATCGTAGCGCACCGCCGGGAACAGCACGAGTTGGCCGTTCAGCAGCGAAATCTCATCCTGCAGAAACACGCCGGCGAGATCGAACTCGGTGGTCGGGAATGGCCGGCTCGGCAATGGATCACCGAACG
>CALBSY010000403.1 GCA_937967725.1 uncultured Alphaproteobacteria bacterium
ACACTCAGCCATGTAAGCCAGGCCGAGCGTCGTGCCGTACGAGCCGCCGGAGAGGTCGATGGGGTCGTAGCCCAGCGCTTGGCGCACGGCGTCGATGTCGCGCGCGGCGTTTTCCGTCGTGTAGTGGCGCCGGTCGGCATGTTGTGCGACTTCCGCCACGCATTGCGACACGAGATCGGGCGGATAGAGCGGAGCGTTGCGGTCAGCGCGGCGATAGGCGTCGATGGCCGAGCAATAGAGAACGTTGGAGCGCCCGGTGCCGCGCATGTCGAACAACACGATGTCGTTGCGTCGGCGCAGTGGCGCCAGGAAGGTCCAATAATTCCGCGCATCGTCGGTGACGCCGAACCCAGGCCCGCCCATAAGTTCAAAAATGGCGCGGCGCGGCGTTTGCGGATCGCCAGCGCGCCGCAAGACAACGCTCAGATTGATGGGCCGGCCCTGCGCGTTGGCATAGTCTTCCGGTACGCTGATGGCGCCGCACGCGACGTCGCCCGCTTCAGCGGGCAGTTCGCAGGGTTGCTCCACGAACACATAGCCGGCCGGTTCGCCTGTCGAGGCGCATCCGCCGAGAACCGTTGCGCAAAAGAGCGCAGCCAGCGTTGGCCGAAACATCATCGCATTGTCCTCGCTTCTGGTTCACGTACGATGCCGCGCTGACGCGCAACCGCAATTGCCTTGCGACCAGCGGCGCGGGATAAGCGCCCTTGGAGGCGTGCATGCTTCACATCGGCATCCTGGCTCACTCGGCGGACGGCGCCGCGCTGTGTTTTCTCGAAGCTGTGCGTGAGAGCGCGCGGCAATTGGGTGAGCACGAGCACCCGGAGATCACGCTCTCGGTCTTGCCTATGGCGCCGACGTTGCCCGCGTACGAGTCAGGCGATCTGGAAGCTGTGCGCGCCCATTTGGCGCGCACAGCGCAGCGGCTCGCCAGCGTCGGCTGCGACTTCTTCATCTGCCCCGACAACACCGCGCATATCGCCTTCGAGGCGCCGTGCGAACCTTTGCCGTTGCCGGGCTTGCACATCGCGGAGATCGTTGCTCATCAGGCGAAGGTGGAGGGCCGCCGGTGCGTGGGTTTGCTCGGTACGAAGTGGACCATGGAAGGCCCCGTCTATCCTGCGGCATTCGCGCGCGCGGGCTTGGACATGCGCACGCCGCCCGCGCCGGACCGCAAAGTCGTCGACGATATCATCTTTGATGAGTTGACTCAGGGTGTGCTGGCCGAGCGCTCGCGCGCCGAGTACGTGCGTATCATCGAGGCGCTGAAGCGCGGCGGCTGCGACGCCGTTGCGCTCAGCTGCACAGAGATTCCGCTGCTGATCACGCCGGAGGGCTCGCCGTTGCCGACCTTGGATTCCACGCGCCTGCTCGCGCATGCCGCCGTCGCCGCCGCCCTAGGTAAGGCGCCGGCGCCGGCTTGGCGCGGTGGCCCAGTCCAAGCTTAGGGCGTCGTTGTCACCGATACGCCACCTTCGCCGACGGTAAGCGTCGTGCTCTGGCCTTCGCGCATCGCGGTTGCGCTCCAGCTGCCATCCGGGTTTTGCACCAGACCGGTGACGTCTGTGTAGCCAGCCGCTTCGATGCGGGAGCGCGCGTCTTGCTCAGTCAGCACGATCACGGTCGGCGGGGCGGGCGCCGGGGCTTCGGCAGTGGAAGTTGGGGTTTCATCTTCAACTGTCGTGGTTTGGCCGCAGGCAGCGGTGAGCGACAGGGCGGCAATAGCGATAATCGTGCGCATTGTTGGGGGCTCCTCACGATGAACGCCTATCAACCTGCGCACACCCGCATCGGTTCCGGCGCCGGGGCGCAATGGAACCGTCCCCGCCTCAATTCAGAGCTTCGCGACCGTGAAGCACCGCGATCCGAACCTTCCAGTCGCCGTCCTCTTCGCGGGCCAGCGTATAAGTGGCGCATTCGGCGCCGACATCGCGGCCCTGCGCGTCGAGGTACGGCCAGTGCACCCTCACCATCACCAGCTGATCGGAGATTTCGTCGACACGCACGATCTCGGCGCGCGTATCGACAACGCCGAGCGCGTTGTATTGCTCGCGCGCCGCGCCGAAGAACTCGCCTGCTTCGTCCGGCGAGTCGATGACGTGCGCGAGGCCCGCGCCGAGTACGAAGGCGGGCGATTCCCACATTTCCGCGATGGCCGCGTCATCGCCTGCGACGAGAGCTTTGGCAAAGCCATCGAGGAAGTGCTGCACGCCCAGGTCGTCTTCCGGCGGCGGTTGGGTAAGCATTGCTTCAAGGTCTTGATCGCGCGTGGCCATTCATTCCTCCGTGTTGGCCTAACCTGTGCGCGCCGGTCCCGTTCCCCGGATCGGCGCCAATGTTGACGCATGCGGAAGATGCGCCCCTAATCCGGCCCGGATACGCTGTTGAAGCTGGCCTGGAGGGGCGCGGGGGTCGGATGTTACGTCTCATTATCGCCGGTGCGGCCGTGCTCTTGCTGGCCATGGCGGGGTTTGTCGGCTACCGCACATTCTCGTTCACGGCGCCGCCGCCGCCAGCCAACGCACCCATTCCAGACACGCATGCTTACGCCCTCGATCCGAGCGCGGCTGCGATGCGGCTGGGCGAAGCTATACGCTTTCGCACCATCTCATTGGTGGAGGAGACAGACGATCGCGCGCAGTTCGAAGCGTTCCACGCTTGGCTGCAGCAGCGTTACCCGGCGTTTCACGCCGCGGCGCGGCGCGAACTCATTGGCGAGCTCTCGCTGCTCTACACCTGGATGGGCGCCGATCCCGCCCAGCCGCCGATGTTGCTATTGGCGCATCAGGACGTCGTGCCGGTCGCGGAAGATACGCGCGCCGCATGGCGTGTGGATCCGTTTGGCGGCGTTATCCGCGACAATGCCGTGTGGGGGCGCGGCGCCATCGATGACAAGGGATCGCTGATTGCGTTGCTGGAAGCAGCGGAATTTCTCGCCGCGCAAGGCCGCCAACCAAGCCGGACCATCATCTTCGCTTTCGGCCACGACGAAGAGATCGGCGGCGATGGCGGCGCCGTGCGCATGGCCGCAACGCTGAAGGAGCGCGGCGTGCGCGCCTGGTTCGTGCTCGATGAAGGCATGGCCGCGCTCGACCGCCATCCGCTTACCGGACGCCCGGCGGCAATGATTGGCATTTCCGAACGCGGCTCGGGCACGCTGCGCGTGCGCGCGATCGGGCAACCCGGTCATTCGTCAATGCCGCCGCCGGAGACGGCCGTGTCGCTGGTTTCCGAGGCGGTGGACCGTATCCACGCCATGCCGATCGAGCGTAGCCTGGAGGGCGGACCGGCGCTGGCCATGATGCGCGCGCTAGCGCCGGAGCTGACGTTCACCAACCGCATGGCCGTGGCCAACGAATGGCTCTTCGCGCCGCTGCTGCACGAGCGCATGGCCGGCAATCCCGCCGCCCAGGCGCTGCTCGGCACAACGATCGCGCCAACCATGGTCAATGGCGGGATTCGCCCCAACGTGTTGCCCGCGGAAGCGACGGCGATGATCAATTTCCGCATTCATCCGCGCGACAGCGCCGACGACCTACTCGACCGCGCGCGCCAGCAAGTCGCCGCGCTGGATGGTGTGACCGTGGAATGGGCCGAGCCGCCGCGTGAGGCGACGCCGATCTCAAGCACGACCTCTTCCAGCTACGCGCTGCTTGCCGCATTGTCTCGGGACATGCTGCCGGACGCACCCGTCGCGCCGGGCCTGGTGTTGGCGGGTACGGATTCTCGTCACTATGCGGAGGTGGCCGAGAACGTGTATCGGTTTCAGCCGATCCTGCTGTCGAACGAGGATTTGGCAGGTCTACACGGCGTCAACGAACGTATTTCAATTGCCAATTTCGAACGCATGATCAGATTTTATATTGGGCTTATGGAAGCGGGAGCGATGCAATGATCCGCGCATTGGTGCTTGTATTAGCCGTGGCCGCGTGCGCGCCTTCGGGCGAAACGCCGAAACAAGAAAGTGAGGCCGCGCAGCTCGCAGCACCGACGCCGGAGGATGTCAGTGTCCGCATCACGGCTGGGCAGAACGGGCAGACCGTGAATGTTGGCGTCAACGAGCGCTTCGCGGTTGAACTCGTCGGCGTGCCTACCGCGGGCTATGCGTGGACGCCGGCGCAGATGCCGGACTTCCTGATCCGCGCTGGAGAGGCGAGCGGCAACACGAGGGCTGAACAGAATCAGCCGGGCTTTACCGGCGGCAATCATTGGGAAGTGTTGATGTTCACCGCCACCGCGCCAGGAACCGGCGAACTCGTGCTCGAGCAGCGCCGTCCGTGGGAAACTGAAGAAGCGCCGGCGGATGTCTTTCGCGTCACCATCGCGGCGCAATAGTCCGTGATCCTGCTGGCGCAGCTTCTCGTCTATATGGCTGCGCTGGCGGGCATCGTCGGCGGCGCCATGGGCGCGCTTTTCTTTGCGGGCGGCGCGATGAACCAGGCCCGCCCGCGCGACTTCCGCGTCCGCCGGAGCGTTTATGCGGCGCTTTGCGTGTGCGGCATCGTCGCATCCGCGGCGCTGGGCTTTGTCGGCATCGCCACGATCATGTATTTCGCCCAGCGATGAGCGAGCTGCTTCGGGATATCTGGTACTTCGCGGCCACGTCGCGCGAACTCAAGCGCGGCGAGATGTTCCGCCGTGAGATATTGGGCGAGCCCCTCGTGCTGGGCCGTGACGCCGAAGGGCGGGCCTTTGCGTTGCGGGACATCTGTCCGCACCGGGCGGTGCCGCTCTCGGCGGGCCGCATCACCGAAACTCTCGGCAAACAGACGGTCGAGTGTCCGTACCATGGTTGGCGCTTCGGCACGCAAGACGGCGTTTGCCGTGAGATCCCCTCCCTGGTGCAAGGACAGCCCTACGACTGCACCAACATCCGCGTGCGCCACTACCCGGCGCACGAGGCCAACGGCATCGTCCTCATCTACGTCGCCGCCGACAAGCGCTTTGCCGGCGAGCCGCCGCCGCCGCCGCAATTCGATCTGGGCGATTTCAGCGCGCCGAAGTTTGTGATCCATCGCACTTTTGCGGCGAGCATGGACAACGCTGTCGTCGGCCTGATGGACCCTGCGCACGTTCCATACGTACATAACCAATGGTGGTGGCGCCCGCCGTCGACCGGCAAGAAGCTCAAGGAAAAGCGCTTCGTGCCGCGCGAGCGCGGATGGGCGATCGAGCGTCACCGTCCGGCGTCCAACTCGCTCGGCTATCGCATCTTGTTCGGCTCTGACGTGACCACCGAGATCTGCTTCATGCTGCCGGGTTTCCGCTGGGAAGTCGTGGAGACGCCGAAAGCGCGACTATTCACGCTCACATGCCTCACGCCTGAGAACGAGGAATCTACGCGCATCACGCAAGTGACTTATTGGAAGAAGGCGCCGCTGCTCGATGTAATGAAACCAATCCTCATTCCGGCCAGCGGAGAATTCCTCGATCAGGACGGCCGCATGGTCGATCTGCAGAACACCGGATTGAAGTACGGCCCCTCGATGCTCTGGATCGACGACATCGACGTGCAGGCCAAGTGGTACCTGAAACTGAAGCGCGAATGGGCCAAGAGCCGCGAAGAGAAACGCGACTTCGTCAATCCGATCGAACCGACCACGCTCAGGTGGATGAGCTAAGTTGGCGACACCTTAGCCAGTTCCGCTTCGCGGCGGCTGGCGATGATGCGGCTCACCATTTCGTCCGGCACGCCGACGCCTGAGAGCAGGGCCTCGCCCAGCTGCAGCGCGGCTTCCACCGTGTCTGGGCTGGCCATGTCGGCGCCGAGTTCGCGCAGCCGCCGCGCATGCGTTGCGTCGCGTGCGCGGGCATAGACCGGTACGTCGGGCCAAGCAGACTTAGCTTGCGCGACAATGCGCTCGACCGCGTCCGGCCGGTCCATCGTGACGACAATAGCGGCGGCGTTGGCGGCGCCGAGGCCGGCGAGCGTTTCAGGCCGGCTGGCGTCGCCATAATGGCACGGGCGGCTCTGCTTGCGCAGTGCGGCTATCAAAGCAGCGTCGGCGTCAACGCCGACATGCTCAATATCCTCAACGCTCAGGATAGCGGCCAACATCTGTCCGACGCGGCCGCAGCCGGCGATGACGACGTGGTCACGCGCCTGCGCTGCATCCTCTGGGGCGGCATGCGCATGGGGCGCTTCGAACGCTTGCGCCAATCGACGGCCGAGCGCGGCCATCATCGGTGTGACGAAGAGCGAAAGTGCGGTGACAAGCAGCATATATTCGGCGGTTGCATCCGCGATCACATCGCCGCGCTGCGCCGCCGCCACGACGATGAAGGCGAACTCGCCGGCGCCGCCGCGCAGGAACGCCATTTCGATGGCGCGCGGCCAGGGCATGCCGAACGCGCGCGCCAGCGGCGTGATCAGAACGGCCTTGACGGCGAACAGGCCAAGCACGCCGAGTGCGATCAACAGCGGCTCGCTCATCACGACGCCAAGGTCGATCTGCATGCCGACCGTGACGAAGAAGAGCCCGAGCAGCAGATCCTTGATCGGCTCTAGATCGGTTTCAATCTGATGGCGGAACTCTGTTTCGGCTAACAACAAGCCGGCTAAAAACGCCCCGAGCGCCATCGACAAGCCTACCGCTTGCGAAGCAAGCGACATGCCGATAGCGGCAAGCAATGCCGCGGCGATGAACGTTTCCCGGCTGTCGATGGAAGCGACCCACCGGAACATCGGCCGCAACACCAAACGCCCGACGATCACGATCACCGCTAACGCCCCAATAGAGGATGCGAGCGCCAGTCCAATCTGTCCTGGGCCGAACGCGTCGAGCCCCGCGCTCAGCGCGCCGACGGCGAACAGGATCGGAACGACCATCAGGTCCTGCATCAACAGCACCGAAAAGCTGGCGCGGCCGACAGGCGTGGTCATCTGGCGGCGCTCACGCAGGAGCTGGAGCACCAGCGCCGTCGAAGAGAGCGCGAATGCCAAGCCGAGCACCGCGCCCACCGCAAACGCGTTGCCGAAGGCGAGCGCGACTACGGTGATCACGATGGTGGTCAGGACTA
>CALBSY010000404.1 GCA_937967725.1 uncultured Alphaproteobacteria bacterium
TGAGACCGCGTGCGCCGGATCGACCCCATCACCGCGACGCAGCACATTGACCGCACCAAGCCCGATCAGCACGGCGATGGTGGAAATGACGACCGTCATCAGCAGCGTGCGCCAGCCGACGCGGCCGAGCGCGCCGAGGTCGCCCATCTCGGCCACACCCACAACGATGGCCGAGAACAACAGCGGCAGCACCAGCATGAACAGCAGGCCGAGAAAGATCTGTCCGATCGGCCCGGTGATGTTGGAGGTCAGCCAAAGCACCCAACCGGCGTCAGGTCCGACGCCGAGATTGACCCACAAACCCGCGACGAGCCCCACGACGAATCCGGCGAGCATCAACCAATGCAAGGGCGCGCCGAAGATTTTGGTGGTTTCCATGGAGCCTCCAGCGCATGTGGCTAACGGCGCATGTGCGTGGGATCAACTACTGGCCGACCAGCCTCGCGACGCCGCGATAGGCGTCAGCGGCGATCAGCTCTTGCGGAGCGCCGGCAGTCTTGCAGCGCAGTTCGGCAGACCACAACACTTCGTAGGCTGCATTGAGTTTTCGGGCCGTCCATAGCCGTACTTGCGCAATGACGGCCTCGCGTTCCTTCCAAAATACCGGGGGGCGCAATTTGGCGATGGCGTCGGCGGCGCTCATCCCGCTGTCGATCATGGCGCGTGCGTCGCGCAATTGGTGCAGCCGGCGCAACAGTGCGCGCAGCGCCGACACGCCGGATAGCGGTTCGATCCGCGCCAACGCCTCCACGGCTTGTGCGGCGCGGCCTTCAGCGGCGGCGAGGCTGGCGGCGTCGAGCGCGCTCTCTACTTCGCCGGCGAGCAATTGGTCGATGTCTTCGAGCGTGAGTTTGCGGTCGAGGCCATGCGCATACAGCGCCAATTTATCGATCTCCCGTGCGGCAAGGCCGCGATCCGGGGGGAGGGCGGCCAGGAAGGCCTCCTCCGCGTCGCGTTCGAAGGCGACGCCCTGGTCTTTGGCGCGCGACTTGGCGTACTGCACGCGTTCGGCCTCGGTCTCCTCGTAGAACGCAATGGCGGCTGCATGTTTGGCGGCCGAGAATTTTTTCACCAGGTCGGACGAGCCGGACAGTTCGCCCGCCTCGACGATCAGATAACCGGCCGCGTCGCCGCGCTCTATCCCCGCCAGCGCATCGACGATGGCCGCGTCGGCGCCCTTTCCGTCGATGCGCGCCCACACGATGGTTGGCCCGCCCAGCAGCGACTGCGCCGCGAGCGCATCGGCCAAACGCGCGCTGTCCTTCTTGATCTCGTCGTCGCTAAGCTTGGTGACGGCGTAGGGATCGTCGGACTTGCCGAGCGCCCAAGCCGCAAGCTTTTGCGCCGCCTCGTGGCTGAAGCTTTGGTTAGGCCCATAGAGCAGAACGGCGCGGACATCCTTGTCCGGCTTGTCCAGAAAACGCCGGACGCCAGCGCCGGAAATTTTCACCGCGCCGCGCCCGCCTCGCGCGATTGCGCCACCCGCAGCGCCAGCTCAGCGCGGAAGCGTTGCGCCATGGTTTCGGCGGCGCGCTCGCGCGCATCGTCTTGCGCGGCGATCTCGCCGAACGCCGCGGTCGGAATATCGTAGTTCACTACCGTGAACACCGAGCCGCGCATCACGTCGCCCTGTGGCGGCGTCAGCACGTAATTGGCGATCAGCCGCAACTCCGCGCGGGTGGCCGATTCGTCGACCCGGATGCCGAGCGGCGTTACTTGTTCGGAGAGCGTGATCTCCAGCACCATCGGTGCGGCGGCGCCGTCCTCCACCGCAAGAATGCGGTCGAGTTCGCGTTTCAGGACGTGGCCGGCTTTGCCGTCGATTTGGCGCACCTCCACAGGGCCGATGGCCTGGCCGCCGCCGGCGGGCGCGTACATGGGCTGAAAGCCGCAGGCGGCGAGCAGCAAGGTGAGGCTGGCGATCAACACGCGCATCAAGGGATTCTCCCGCCCGCTAATTTGCCACGATATTGACGATCCTGTCCTGGACAACAATCACCTTGCGGACGGTCTGCCCAGCAAGAAATTGCGCCACGGACGGGTGCTGCAAGGCCTGTTCGCGAACCTCGGCTTCTGCCGCGCCTTTGGCTGCTTCGATTTCCGCACGCTTCTTGCCGTTGACCTGTATCGGCAGCGTCACCGTGTTGCGGGCGGCCAGTTCCGGATCAGCGGCCGGCCACGGCGCGCTAGCGGCGAAGGGCTCGAAACCCAGCCTCTCCCAGCATTCCTCCGCCAAGTGCGGCATGAACGGCGAGATCAGCTGGGTGAGAATCCGCAGCGCTTCGCCGCGTGCGAAAACCGCAGCCTCGTCATCGCCTTTCAATTTGGCGATGGCGTTGACCAGTTCGTAGCACTTGGCGACCGCGACATTGAAGCGGAAGTGCTCGATGTCGGCGGTAACATGTTGGATGGCGCGGTGCGCCAGCTGACGCAGCGCGTGCGCCTCGCCCTGCATCGCTGGCGCTGCCTCGTCCGGTTCGGGAGCGGGGCGCCCGTGCGCGTCGACCAACGTCCACACGCGCTGCACAAAACCCCATGCGCCTTTGACGCCGGAGGCTGTCCATTCGACGTCACGCTCGGGCGGTGAATCCGACAGCACGAACCAGCGCGCGACATCGGCGCCGAAATCGGTCACGAACGCATCGAGATCGACGACGTTCTTCTTCGATTTCGACATTTTCTCGATGGCGCCGATTTCCACTGCTTGACCGGTCGCAACGTCGATGCGAGCGCCGTCTTTAAGCTCGGTCTCCTCCGGCAACAGCCATTGGCCAGACGCCGATTTGTACGTCTCGTGTACGACCATGCCTTGCGTAAACAGGCTCTTGAACGGCTCGCCATCGGCGGGACTGTCGAGATAGCCGCAATCGCGCATGGCGCGGGTGAAGAAGCGCGCATACAGCAAGTGCAGCACCGCGTGCTCGACGCCGCCGACATATTGATCGACCGGTAGCCAATAGTTGGCCAGCTTCTTGTCGAACGGCCGCGCTTCGTTCTGCGGATCGGCAAAGCGCGCGAAATACCAGGCGCTGTCGACGAACGTATCCAGCGTGTCGGTTTCGCGCTCGGCTTTACCGCCGCATTGCGGGCAGTCGACTTGCTTCCAAGTCGGATGATGCGCGAGCGGGTTGCCAGGTTTGTCGAACTTCACGTCTTCCGGCAGCGCGACAGGCAGATCCTTTTCAGGCGCCGGAACGACGCCGCACTTGGCGCAATGAATCGCCGGAATCGGACAGCCCCAATAGCGTTGGCGTGAAACACCCCAATCGCGCAGTCTCCATTGCGTTGTCGCTTCGCCGGCGCCGAGCTTCTCCAACTCCGCGATAGCACGCGCGATCGCCTCACGAGAGGGGAGGCCGTCCAGAAACTTGGAATTGAACGCGACGCCGTCGCCGACGAACGGCTCTTGCGCGACGCTGAAGGTCGCCTCATCGGCGCCGGGCGGAAGCACCACGGGCAGGATCGGCAGCTTGTACTTGCTGGCGAATGCATGGTCGCTCTCGTCGTGACCGGGACAGCCATAGAGCGCGCCGGTGCCGTACTGCGACAGCACGAAATTTGCGCCCCACACCGGCAATTCCCAGCTCGGGTCGAACGGGTGCCTGACCTTGAGGCCGAGATCGACGCCGAACTTTTCCGCCTTCTCAATGTCGGCTTCCGAGGTGCCAAGATGCGCGCACGCTTCGATAAATTGCGCGACTTCCGGTTTGCGCAGTGCGATTTCTTTGGTCAGTGGATGATCCGGCGCCAACGCAACAAAACTTGCGCCGAACAGCGTATCCGGTCGCGTGGTGAAGACGTCGATCTTCGCCTCGCTATCCACGATGTCGAACTTGAAGCGCGCGCCATGGCTCTTGCCGATCCAGTTTGACTGCATCAGCCGCACTTTGTCGGGCCATTTGTCGAGGCTGCCGATCGCGTCGAGCAAGTCGTCAGCGTACGCCGTGACGCGGAACATCCATTGTTCGAGTTCGCGCGTTTCCACCGGCGCGCCGGAGCGCCAGCCCTTGCCATCGACCACCTGCTCGTTGGCGAGCACGGTCTGGTCGACCGGGTCCCAGTTCACTTTCTGCTTTTTGCGATAGACCAGGCCTTTCTTCCAGAAGGCCAGGAACATCGTTTGCTGATGTTTGTAATAGGAAGGATCGCAGGTCGCGAGTTCGCGTTCCCAATCGATCGCCAGGCCAAGCAGCTTCAGCTGACCGCGCATCGCCTCGATGTTGGCGTAGGTCCAATTCTTGGGGTGGACGCCCTTTTCCATCGCCGCATTTTCGGCCGGCAGCCCGAACGCATCCCATCCCATCGGGTGCAGCACATTGTAGCCGTTCGCTCGGCGGAAGCGGGCGATGACGTCGCCCATCGCATAGTTGCGCGAGTGCCCGACATGGATGCGCCCCGACGGGTAGGGGAACATCTCAAGGATGTAGGCTTTCGGCTTGCCCCTGGCTTCCTCGGGCGAGAGCGCGCGATCGATGCCGGCGCGCGTCCAGCGCTCGCGCCACTTCGGCTCGACTTCACGATGATTGTAACGCGACATGTTTCACGCCCTCAGCAGAGCGTTTGGTGGCCGCAAACGCGGGCGGTGTCTAGTTCCTGACCGTGCTGAGTCGGAGTTGGCGCGCGCGCGAGAATCGCGTTCTCGATCTGGGTCTCGGTTCCTGGATCGACCGACGCATCCACCCAGGCGCCATTGGTCTGGGTTTGACGGAAGATCGACACGTTGAGCGCGTCGGCGCGCAAGCGGGTGTCGAGGATATAGACGGTGGCCTTGAAGCGCTCGCTCGGCGTGGTCGGATCCGAGTACCAATCGGTGATGATGACGCCGCCGAACGGATCGGCCGAGGCCAGGGGCATGAAGGACATGGTGTCCAGGGACGCGCGCCACAGGAAGCTGTTGACGCCGATCCCGGGCCCGGCCTGTCCGGGCTCCAAAGGCGCATCCGAATTGCCGATCGAAAGGCCGCCAGGGCCGAAGAGGCTGCCGATATCGTTGTAGCCGCCGGCATGCCCGCCCCTATTTCCCTTCCCGCCCGTCGACTTCCCGTAATCCAAGTTCGGGTCAGCCTCGGCGCATGCGCCAAT
>CALBSY010000405.1 GCA_937967725.1 uncultured Alphaproteobacteria bacterium
CACCGGATTGCGTTTGAACGCCTCGCGCTTCCACTTCTTGTCAACGCTCGGCGCAAACTGCCCGCCAGCGCCGATCGAAACCATGAAACGCACATAGGACTTCGCCAGGTCGGTCAGATTGGCGATGCCCCACATCGGCGCCGAGAACGCCGCGGCGTCGAGTTCTATGCGGCGTGTCTGCAGCGCGCGCAGCATGATCGCGCCGCCCATGGAGTGCGCCAAGCCGATGCGCGGCCGGGGCAGCTTGTCGCCAAGTAGCTTCAAGGCGGTGGAAAGGTCATTCACGGGATCGTCGAAACTGACGAAGTGGCCCTTTACCGAATTCTCCACCTCGCGCCCGGATAGCCCCTGCCCGCGCCAGTCGATGCAGAACACGTCGAAACCGCGCGACTGCAGTTCGCGCGTCACTTCAAAATACTTCTCGATGAATTCCGTGCGCCCCGGCGCCACGATCACCGAACCGCGCGCCGCGCCCTGCGCCGGCGCGGTCATGACGCGCACCTTCACACCGCCGCGGCCCTCGAGCCAATGCTCTTCCGCGCCCTGTGGAATCTCATTGCCTGGGACGCGGACAAACGCCATCGGCTTCCGAGCCTCAGCTCCGCAGCTTGGCCATGACGCTTTGCAGCTGCATGGCCACGCCCATATCGCCTTCAACGCGTAGCTTGCCTTGCATGAAGGCGGCGGTGGCGTCGAGCTGGCCCTGAGCCATCGATACGAAGTCTTCCAACTTCACCTTGATCGTGGTGTCGGCGGCGGCGTCTTCGTTGGTGACTTTGTTGGCCGTGCCGTCGAGGAAGATCTTGCCATCATCGCCGAAGTCGAACTTCACCTTTTTGCCCGGCACGACAACGGTCTCGCTTTGGAAGCGGCTCAGGATTTCCTCGTACGTCATCGTCTCTCCTCCGGGGGCTGACCTCTGGCGCCCCTTACACACCAGGGCGGGTTTGGCCGCAAGAGTGACGGCGGCGTCAGGGAGGAGAATCGGCGCCGTTTGGCGCAACGGCAAGCCCGGAGGGCTTGCGGAATTTCAACGTCATGCGGTCGCTTTCGCCGATGGCCTGGAACGGCGCGGTGTCGAACGCAGGGTCTTCCGGCTGACCGAGCGGCGAGGTGCGCAACGTCGGCGGCAGCGTCCAAACGCCGAACGGATGATCGCGGGTGTCGCGCGGATTGGCGTTGACGTCGCTGGCGGCGACAAACTCGAAGCCTGCCTCCTGCGCCAGCAGCTTGACGTATTCTTCCTGCACGTAACCCGTTCCGGCCAGCGGGTCCTGCAGCCCCGTCGACGAGGCGCGATGTTGTTCGACGCCGAAAGCGCCGCCAGGTTTCAGCGCCGCGCGCACGTCAGCGAAGACGCGTTCAGCGACGCCTTCAGCCATCAGCGTGTGGACGGCGTTGGACAGGATCGCCAGATCGACGCTGTTCGCCTGCGCCAGCGGCGCCGAGGCTGAAACGGCTGTCTGCCGGATTTGGCCGTAAAGTTCGGGTTGATGTCGAAACCGCGACTCCCAAGCGGCGACAACCTCGCGCTGCGCCAAGCTGCTTGTCGCCGGATCAAAGCCCGCCGCGATCAGTGTCCCGCCATTGGCGGCGAGATAGGGGGCGAGGATCGATGTGTACCAGCCGAGACCGGGCAAAATCTCGAGCACAGTCATGTCGCCTTCGAGCCCCCAAAACAGCAGCGTCTGTAGTGGGTGACGGTAGCGGTCGCGACCTGGATCGATGCGCCACGGGCCGCCGAGCGCCCAGCCCAACGTGCCGGGCGGGGGCGCGTCAGCGCCACCGGAGCGCCCGCAAGCGGCAAGCCCAGCAGCGAGCGAGAACACGGCGTGTCGGCGAGTGAACCACATCGGCGGCCACGGCTAAGCGCGAAGCGCTAACATTGTCAAAACGCCGCGCCGATTTGGCCGGTCTTGAACACTCTCCGGGCCTCCCCACATCTGCGGTGCGCGGCGCCCAACCGGGGCTGCGCGGCAGGCAGAGCCGCCGCCTTCGGGGACGGAACCTCCTGCAATCCCAGGCGCCGCGAGGCGCAGCATGAATGTCGCTTTGAGGAGGACAATCATATGGCATCGAACGAAATCAACCCGCTTTACCGCACGCTGGTCGGCTTCGACCGCATTGCTTCGCTGATGGACCAGGCCGCGCGCTTGGACGCCGCGCCAGGCTATCCGCCTTTCAACGTCGAACAGGTCGACGAGGATTCCTTCCGCATCGAGCTGGCGGTGGCCGGCTTTGCGCAAGAAGACCTCTCGATCGAGTTCAAACAAAATTCGCTGGTTGTCTCGGGCCAGCGCAAACAGCCAGAAACGCAGCGCAACTACCTGCATCGCGGCATCGCCGAACGCAGCTTCGAGCGCCGTTTCGGCCTCGCGGATCATGTCCGCGTCGCCGGTGCGAAGCTGGAAAACGGCATGTTGAGCATCGACCTCGTGCGCGAGCTTCCGGAGATCATGAAGCCGCGCAAAATCGAGATAGGCGCGGAAACCAAGCCGGCGTCCAAAACGAAGCCCAAAGTGGTGGAACCGGCCAAAGACGAAACAGAAGCCGCTTAATCCCCCGCCTCCCGCTCCCCGCCGGGCTTCCCCCCCCCCCCGGCCGCCCGGCGGGCCCTCCCCCCTAGACCTGAACGGCGCTCGTCTCGCTACGCGCGCCGTTCTCTTTGCGCGGCATCGCAAAGCCAAACCGCCGACTGGGAAGATCAAGGCGCCCGCAGCGCTGCTTTCCTGTGCTAGTTAGCGCTCGGCATGCCTGAAGCTCCCCACTCCCGCAGGCTCGCCGCCATCGTGTCCGCCGACATCGCCGGTTATTCGGCGCTGTCGGAACGCGACGCGGCTTCGGCCATCGCGCAGGTGGCGCGTCTGCGCGAACGCTCGCGCGCGGCTTGCGAACGCCACAACGGCCGGGTGTTCAACACCGCGGGCGACGGCGTGATGCTGGAATTCGCTACCGCATCCGACGCCCTAGCCGCCGCCATGGAGATTTGCGAGGTGGCAGATGCGCCTCTGCGGCTTGGCGTGCATTTGGGCGAAGTCAGCGACGCCGACAACGGCGACTTGCTCGGTCATGGCGTCAATGTCGCGGCGCGCCTGCAAGCGGAAGCGGCGGCGGGCGGCATCATCGTATCGCAGGTCGTGCCCGACCACGCGTCCGCCGATGATGCCGCCGCCAGCCACCGCGGCGCTGAACCGCGCGGGCGCATCAAACTCGCGAAGATGCGCGAGACGATCAGCGCATTCGCCATTGATCTAAAGGGCGCGCCCGAGCGCCGCGCCGAGACAGTCCCGGTGCTCGCGGTTCTGGCCTTCGACAGCGGCTCACGCGAGCGTGCCATGCGCACTTTGAGCGACGGCGTTTCTGAGGAAATCCTTTACGCGGTCTCGCGCATGCCCGGTCTGCGTGTGATCGGGTCCAGCTCGAGCTTCGCCTTCCGCGGGCGCGACAAAGCTAAAGCCGCGAAAGCGCTCAACGCCACGCATGTGCTCGACGGTTCGGTGCGGCGCACCGAGGATCGCGTGCGTGTCGCCGCGCACCTAGCCGACGCCGGCAGCGGCGTTGTCCTTTGGTCCGAGCGTTACGATCGCGATCTCGCGGACACCTTTGCGTTGCAGGAAGAAATCGCCACCGAAGTAGCGAAAGCGCTCGCGGTCGCGCTGGGCGAAGCGCAGCGCCAGCGGGCCCCAAAGCTCACCGCGGCGCTATCGGATGCGTACTTCGAGGCGCGCGAACTGATGCGCAGCGGCGCCGCCGCGAATTACCAGAAGGCGGCGGATAGGCTCGAGGGCATTGTGCGGGAGGCGCCCGATTTTGCCCGCGCATGGGCCGCGCTCGCCAGCGCGAAACTTGAGGTGCTGCGGCTCTCGCGCGCCGACCGCGCGCGTTTGGCGGAGGACGCGCGCGAGGCGGCTGAGCGGGCGCTGGGCTGCGACCCCAAGATGGGCGAAGCCTACGCCGTCTTGGCGGCGCTGGAGGGAGAGTATTTCAGCCGCTGGCGCGAACGCGAAGCGCTGATCGAGAAAGCGCTTGCGGTCGAGCCCAACAACCCACTGCTCTTGTTCCGCCACGGCCAGTTCCTGGTTTCGGTCGGCCGCGTCGCCGACGGCTATGCACAACAAGCGCGCGCCTACGAACTCGATCCGCTCGATCCGATGCTGGCCGCGTTTCACGGCTACAACGTCTGGTCCAAGCAGTCGAAGGACGACGGCAAGCGGATCTTGAACGACGCTGCCGAACGCTATCCCGATAACGTTTTCGTCTGGTTCATGCGTCTCAACACCGCCGCGCTCGATGGCGACTTCGCCACCGCCAATGCGTTGCGCGCCGAAGGCGAGCGGCTCGTGCCCGGTCTTGCCGACTCCGCAGTGCACAAGGCGGGCCTGCGCATGCAAGAGCTTATGATGGCGCCCTCGCCGGAAGCGTTCATGAAACTGGGCGAAGACTTCGCGGCGATGGCGGAAGCTGAACCGTCGGCGGCGCTCGATCTCGCGGTTGCGCTCTCTGTGCTCGGCTTCACCGGACCGGCAATGGCGATCTTCCAGGAAGCGCTCGACAACGTCGACGCCTGGCGCACCGGCGCGCTTGAAGCCGCGCGCCCGCACATCGGCTACGAAACCGCGCTGCTGTTCATCGATCAGACGATCCAATTGCGGATGAACGAGGACTTTCCCAAGCTCTGCACGCGCCTCGGCTTGGCCCGCTATTGGCGTGAGACGGACAACTGGCCCGATTGCGCGCGAGAGATCAATTCGTACGACTTCAAGGCGGCGTGCAGCGCGAGCGCCTAATCCTCCGCAGCCTCATCGCCGCCGCTGTCCCCTTCCGCTTCCGAACCGGCCTCCTCTTCCGGCGCGGTTATAGAAGACGGCGCCAGATACGCATCGCAGCCCGTCTCCTCGAGCAACGCTGTCAGGCCGTCATCGGCGGTTTGCGCGCGTTTGCGCTTCAATTCGGCGAACGCCTTCGCCGCATAACGCTGCGGCTTTTGCGTGAACGTCTCGCCGGCGATTTCGACACTGACGCCCTGCGCATCGTCTTCCACAGCGGCGGCGTTCGCGGCCATCCACGCGAGGTAGGCGCCCGCGACCTCCGCGCGCAGCAGATCAGCGAGCTCGCCGAGCACAGCGTCGAACGTCACGAACGCGCCTTCGGCACTGGGATTCTCCATCCGGTCGATCCAGCGCACCAAGTTCGGGGCCTGCGCCTTCAGCATCGCGCCCGGGGTCGGATCGGAAAGTAATTGTGTGAGCTGTCCGGCCAGGCCGAAGTCGGCCAGCGAGGGGCGCGCGCCGAACAGATAGGTTCGCCCGCCCAATAGCTGCTCCAACAGAGCGAGCAGGCGCGTGAACGAACCTTCGATCACCGGAGCTGTCTCGGACGAAGAGCCGACGTGGTGCAGCCGCGCCACCATACGCGTGCGCACCGATTCTTCGATCCCTTCCGGCGCATCCGCGCCCTCATAAAGAGTTTCGACGATGCGCCGCGCCGCGCGTTCCTGATCGTCGGGATAGCTCCAGCGATAATGAAACATCGCTGTGTTCAGCCACTCGTCGGCTTAATCTTCGAGCAGCGCTGCGATAAAGGCGAGCGCAGGTTCGTCCGGCGTGATTGAAGGCTCGGCGAATTGCTTCTCCAGCGTCTCGATCGTCGGCGTCGAGTCCTGCAGCGCGTTGTCGTCCGCATCGACAAGCACGGGCGCCAGCGGCAACTTGGCGTAACGCGCGAACTCTTCCTGACGCGCCTGGCTGCGTTCGAGCCACTCGAAAGGAATGTTCTTGTAACGAAGATAGGAGCGTACTTTCACCGAATAAGGAGAAAGCTCCGCGCCGTAGAGGCGGAATGGCGCCGTCATCTCGGTATCCCTCAAAATGCAAGATCGCCGCACGGCGCACCGCACGGCGATCGAAGTGCATCACTCGCGCGCGATTAGACCGGCTTGATGTTCACCGCCGCCGGCTTGTTCTTACGCGGGTCATTTTCGACGTCGAAGCTGACCGCTTGGCCTTCGCGCAGACCTGTGAGGCCTGAGCGCTCCACCGCGCTCACGTGCACGAACACGTCCTGTCCGCCTTCATCCGGAGCGATAAAGCCGAAGCCCTTCGCCATGTTGAACCACTTCACCACGCCCGTCGCCATGGCTTTTCTCCTCGAAAGACGCCGTCGTCACAAGCGACGCGGCGGGACCAGGAAGAACGAAAGCCGGCGCGGTAGCGCGCGGTCGCAACGTCACGACCGTGTAGTCCGGGCCGCATAGGGCGCCCCCGGCCCTGTGGTGTCAAGGCAAAGCGAATGGCTGTCGCGCTGGCGCTGCATTTTCGCATAGCCAGAAACGGGATTACGCGCCGTCGTCGCCGCCGACATGGTCCAGAGCCACCGCCAGCATGGCGCGCAGCGCCGTTTCCATGGACGGCTCGTGGACGAAAAAGTTGGGGTTGTGGTTAGGCGCAGCGTCTTCGGTGGCGACGCGCGGCGCGTTGACGCCATAGAAGAAGAAGACACCCGGCACCGCCTGCTGGAAGTAGGCGAAATCCTCCGCCGGCATCACCGGCGCGCCGCCCTGCACAGCCTCCTCGCCGAGCGCGCGGATTGCCGCCGCGCGGGCGCGCGCTGTGAGCTCCGGCGGGTTCACGGTCGGGATCGCGTTCTCGCGGATGGTCACCTCCGCTGTCGCGCCCGAGGCGGCGGCGATCTCCGACACCGTGCGGCGGATGCGCACGTAGAGATCTTCGCGCGTTTCCGGATTGAGATAACGGATCGTACCCTGCATCTCGACGGTTTGCGGAATGATGTTGTAGCGCACGCCGCCATGGATCGAGCCGATGGTGACAATCACCGGCGAGCGCACCGCATCCATCTGCCGCGACGGGATCGTCTGCAGCGCATTGATGATCTGCGACGACACCACGATCGGATCGATGCCCGCATGTGGCTGCGCGCCGTGCGTTTGGCTGCCCGTCACGGTGATCTCCAAGCGGTCCGATCCCGCCATCATCGGGCCCGAGATTATTTTCACGGTGCCGCTTGGCCCCGGCCACGCATGCAGGCCAAACATCGCTTCCGGCTCAAGATCGCCGAACACGTTTTCTTCCAGCATGCGCCGCGCGCCGCCGAGCCCACCGGGAGGCGCGCCCTCTTCCGATGGCTGGAACACGAAGATTACCGTGCCCGCCAACTCAGAGCGGCGCGCCGCCAGCACGCTCGCCGCCGCCATCAGCACAGCGACGTGCGTATCATGCCCGCACGCATGCATGACGCCGACCTCCTGGCCCTGATAAGTGGCGCGCACGCGCGAGCGAAACGGCAGATCGCCTTCTTCCGTCACCGGCAGCGCGTCCATATCCGCCCGCAGCGCGATCACCGGTCCAGGCCGGCCGCCCCGCAGCACGCCGACCACGCCCGTCTGCGCCACGCCGGTGCGCACTTCCATGCGTAATGAGCGTAGATGCTGCGCCACCACGCGCGCGGTGCGCACCTCTTCGTAGCTGAGCTCCGGGTGCTCATGAAAATCACGCCGCCACGCAATCATGCGCGGCAACACTTGCGCGATGGAGGCTTCCACCTGCGTGGAGAATCCACCCGATGGCTGCGCCGACGAGGGCGCCGCAAACAGGCAGGCGGCCAGCAGCGCAACGCTGGCGGCTTGGAGTTTTGTCATGTCCCCAAGCCCTTTGTGCGATTGCGTCTAGCGCACGCCCGCCGCCAGCAGATCGTGCATGTGCACGACGCCCACCGGCCGGCCCTGTTCGTCCACCGCGAACAAAATCGTGATGCGCTTGCTGTTCATGATCTGCACTGCATCGGCGATCGGCGCCTCGGGCGAGATCGTCATGGGGTTCGCGGTCATTAGCTCCCGCGCGCTACGGTCGAACATCTCGCGTGTGAGTTTGCGGCGCAGATCGCCGTCGGTGACGATGCCGATCAGCCTGCCGTTTTCGACCACGCCCGCCGCGCCGATGCCGACGCGCGAGATCGCCGCCAAAGTGTCGGGCACGCTCGTGTCAGGCCCGATCAGAGGATCGCCTTCGCCCACGCGCATCAAGTCGCGTACCCGTTTCAGCGCAGCGCCCAGCTTGCCGCCGGGGTGGATGGCGCCGAAATCGTCCTTATTGAAGCCGCGCGCCTTCAGCAGCGCCACCGCCAGCGCGTCGCCTAGCGCCAGACACATCGTGGTCGAGATGGTCGGGGCCGGCGCGTCCTCGCTGGCTTCGCCGCAATCGGGCATCACCAGCGGCGCGGTCGAGGCCTTAGCCAACGACGAGCCGGGTTTGAACGTCATCCCAATCAGCGGAATGTTGAGGCGGTGGCAGTGATAGAGCAGGTCCGACAGCTCCGCGGTTTCGCCGGAGCGCGAAATCGCCAGCACGCAATCAGTTTCAACGATCATGCCGAGATCGCCGTGGCTGGCCTCGGCCGGATGCACGAATTGCGCGGGCGTGCCGGTGGAGGCGAACGTGGCGGCGATCTTGCGCGCGATGTGTCCGGACTTGCCCATGCCGGTGACGATCACGCGGCCCTTGGCGCCGGCCAAGAGCTTGGCGGCTTCCACGAATGGGCCGTTGAGCGCCCCCGCCAGCGCATCGGCCAATTGCTCTAGCGCCCGCGCTTCGGCGCGGATGGTCTCCTGCCCGGCGCTGACCGCCGCCTCCGGCTTGATCCGCTCACTCATAGCGGCGTGTTCGCATGCGGCGGCGCGCTTGTCACGGCGGCGGCGCGGAGCGGGCCTTCGTTGTGGAGCAGCGTAAGGCGCTGCAGCAGCAGGTCGTTCCACATTTTCAGATCGAAGTCCTTGCGCACCTTCGCCGCGCCCGCCGCGCCCATCGCGGCCCAGCGCTCCGGCGCTTCAGCGAACGCACGCATGTTGTCAGCCAGCCCTGCCCTGTCGCCTTCGTCGCACAGCAGGCCGCTCACTTCATGCTCCACCAATTCCGGCGTGCCCGAGTGGCGCGTCGCCAGCACGGGCAGTCCTTGCGCCATCGCCTCCATCAGGGCGACCGGGATGCCTTCCATGTCGCCGCTCTTCGAGGTGCGGCTCGCCAACACGAACACATGCGCCTCGCGCAGCATTTCCTCGACGCGCGCATGCGGCAGCAGGCCGGTGAACGTCACTGCGTCGCCGAGCGAAAGCTGCGCGGCCTGCGCCTGTAACGATCGCCGCAGCGGCCCATCGCCGATCAGCGTCAATGACGCCGCCACATTCGGCTGCGCGCGCACCGCGGCGAACGCCGCCAGCGCGTCGTCGAAGCCCTTCTTCTCGACCATGCGCCCGACGCCGATGAAACGCACCGGCTCGCCTGGCTTCAGCGTGCGCGGAAGTTCGATGAAGCGCGACGTGTCCACGCCCATGCGGTGCACCATGGTGCGCTCCGCCGGCGCGCCAAGGCGGATCAGCTTCTCGCGCCAAAAATCGCTGATCGGCAAAAACAAATCGCCGCGCCTGAACAAATGCTTATAGGCGCCCGCGCTGCGTTTCTCGAGGTAGGCGGACATGTCCTTGCCGTGAAACACGGTGGCGATCGGCCCCTTGATCAACCCCAGCTCCCGCAACCCGCAGGCGAAGCGCCCCCAGCGTCCGTAGTGCGCCAGCCAGACGCGCCGCTCGACCGGTGGCTGTTTCGGCCAGCGCGCCGCCGCGATCGGCAATCTGAGCGAGGCGGCATCGTCGCCGAAGCGCCCTACATCGAGCGCTGCGCGCGCCTCTGTGTTGAACAGACCCAACGGCGCCACGGCGATCCGCGCGCCCAATGTCTTTGGCACTGGGGCGATCCGCAGTGAAAGCCTGTCCGGCCACTTCAGCATGAAGGCCCCGAGCGGCTCGGGGTCGCCGGCGGCGATCGCTGCGATCTCCAGCTTCACACCACGCGCAAGCAGCCCGTCGGCTTGGGCTTGGATGAACGTCTCTGAGGGAGCGGGAAAGCGCGGGACGAAGAAGGAGACCGGCGGGGCAGCGGGCATAGCGCCGCTTCCTTGCATCCCAGGCCGGTTCTGTCACCGCGCCAAAAAAGAACGGGGCCGCGCCGGGGGTGGGCGCAGCCCCGTCAGGCGCGTGGGCAGGGCAAGGTCAGGCGACCACGGCCGCGCCGACCGCCAACACGGGCAGAGCGGCGGCGAAGAAGAGAATTGCGGCGAGGAGGATCGAGGCGGCCTTCACCGCAAGCGGAGCGGTGTCGTGGTAGGACGCAAATTCAGTGGTACGCATGGGACTTCTCCGGGGCTGGGCCGGCTTTTTGGGGAGGAGCGCCGGCTGCAGAGCCAAGATGGCGGCTGCCCCTCTTGAATCCGAACCATAAGTCCACGACCTGGATGTGAGCGGATTTCACAAGCCCCCGGGGCGACCCCATGAGCCATTTGCCCTCGTTGCAGACCCTGCGCGCGTTCGCCGCCGCGGGCCGGCTCAAATCCTATTCCAAAGCCGCGGAAGAACTCGGCCTCACTCACGGCGCGGTCAGCCATCGCATTCGCGAGTTGGAAGAACGGCTCGGGGTGAAGCTGTTCCGCCGCGAAGGCAACACGATGATGCTCACGCCCGACGGCCAGAAGCTCGAAGCGCAAGTGCGCCAGGGGCTCTCGCTGTTGGAGCAGGCCTTCGACGCCGCGCCTGCCGCATTGAAGAAGGACACGCGCCACATCGTCGTCAG